>JBDTSU010000031.1:0-18378 GCA_039930965.1 Betaproteobacteria bacterium | reverse complement strand
CAATCAACTCACCGGTCAGTTTTTTCCAGAGATCAACCATGTTGTAGTGCTCCTTGGGAGGCTTAACTACGTTAGAGAACTTAACTCGCGCTAAGAAGATGCCCAGCCGGACGCGGACTGGGCAATAATACGTTATCACGAATATTGACCAATATCATGACCGTCAGCCTCTCTGCGATTCACATCTACCCGGTCAAGGCGCTGGGCGGCATTTCGCTTGCCGAAGCGGCCGTCACGCCACGCGGCCTGAAGCACGACCGGCGTTTCCTGGTGATCGACATGGGCGATCAGTTCGTCACCCAGCGCGAGGTGCCAAAGATGGCGACCGTGTGGATGGAGATTGAGGGCGACCAGCTCATCTTCTCCACGCCGGACATGGATGCGTTGACAATCGCGGTCGAGCCGCCTGAGTTACCCTCGCGCATCGTGAGCGTGTGGTCCAGCGATGTGCTCGCGCACGGCGTTTCGGTCGACGCCGATACCTGGTTGTCCGACTACCTGGGTTTCGCGGCGCGGCTGGTATATATGCCGGAATCGAGCGAGCGCAAAATCAATCCGCAGTTCGCCAGGACCGACAACGAAGTCGTCAGTTTTGCGGATGGCTATCCGTTACTGGTCATTGCCGAGGCCTCACTCGCCGATCTGAACGAGCGCATCGTGAAGGGCGGCGGTAGCGCGCTGCCCATGAATCGATTTCGGCCAAATCTGGTGATCCGGGGATGCGAAGCCTATGCAGAAGACAAACTCGGAGAAATCCGCGTCGGCGAGGCCACCTTCCGCGCGGTGAAGCCCTGCGCGCGTTGTCAGGTGACGACCACCGACCAGGCCAGCGGTGACGTGCATGGACCCGAACCGCTACAAACGCTGGGTACCTATCGCGATACGCCCAATGGTGTCATCTTTGGCACGAACCTGGTGCCCGTGAAACTGGGTAGCGTGCGCGCGGGAGATGCCGTCACGCTGGCGCGGTGAGTTTGCGCAAGACCAAAGGAATCTCGCACCGAAGCGAGACTTATTCGATCTCCATTTCATCGAGGCAGTAATTATTGTTGTCGTGATCGGGAATTGGCATTGGGCATTCTTGCCTTGAAGTTAGACCCGAGCCGGCGTACCGCAATTGCAATGAACGGCCGCGGTGCCACTTTACGGGCTATGCCGATTTCAGCGCGCCCGTGGCCACCATCAGCCAGGCCACGAGCAGTGCAAGGCCACCGACCGGCGTGATTGCACCCAGTTCTCGATTGCCCGTGAGGCTGAGCACGTAAAGACTTCCACTGAAGACGACGACCCCCGCCGTCATCGTCCATCCCGCCAACGGCAACCATCTTGACGGCGGCAGTACTTGAACCAGGATACCGATGAAGACAATCCCGAGCGCATGGATCAGGTGATACTGCACCCCGGTCTGGTATGCCGCCATCAAGTCGGCAGCCAATCGTGCCTTCAGCGCATGTGCACCGAACGCGCCGAGGGCAACACCCAGGAACGCCAGCACGGCACCAGTGATGATGATCGACCGGGCGGTCGCATTCATACGCCAACTCCAATGTCCGGCAATGAGAAAGTGCCCGCTTCCGTGGGTTTCGCCCGGTGGATGACGATCAGGCTTTCTTGTGCGGTTTCAGCAGGAACGCCGCCAGCGACGGCAACAGGAAGATGGCGCCCAGCATGTTGAGGAAGAACATGAACGCGAGCAGGATGCCCATGTCAGCCTGGAATTTCAGCGCCGACATGGCCCACGTGCCGACGCCCAGCGTCATGGTCACGGCGGTGAATATCATCGCCGTGCCGCGCTCGCGCAATGCGTCGAAAAACGCGTGCGCGAGATCGTGGCCTTCCTCCAGGTGAATCTCGATGCGATCGTAAAGGTAGATGCCGTAATCGACGCCCACGCCCACCCCCAGCGCGATCACCGGCAGTGTCGAAACTTTGAGGCCGATGCCCAGCATCGGCATCAGCGCCTCGCACAGCACCGAGACGATAGCCAGCGGAATCAGGATGCAAAATGTCGCGCGCAGGCTGCGGAACGTCACCATGCACATCAGGAACAGCGCGCCGAAGATCGCGGCGTGCATCTCATAGCGCGCCTTGTCGACGGCCTCGTTGGTCGCCGCCATCACGCCGACATTGCCGGTGGCAAGCTTGAATTCAAGTTTGTCGCTATTGGCCGTCGTCGCGAAGTTCTTCACTTCGGCCACCAGGCGCTTGATGGTCTCACCCTGCTGGTCGGTGGTATTGATCAGTACCTGCATGGCCGAGCAATCGGGGTTCAGCAGGCCGGTATCGGTGTTGATCGGCGTGACACTTTGCGCCATCACCTGCGGATCGCGCGGCAACTGCCGCCAGCGCAGGTTGCCCTCGTTGTAGCCGGCATTCATGATCCGTGCCGCGCCGGGCAGTGAGATGACCGATTGTGTACCCTCGACATTCTGCATGTACCAGTCGAATCGCTCGATCGATGTCATGACGTCGTAATTGGTGCACGCGCCGGCCACATTCTTCGTCTGCGCGACCACGCCGAGAGTATTCACGCCGATCGCGAATTTCTTCACGATCATGGCGTTGTCCTGGTTGTAGCGCGATGCCTCGCGCAACTCCGGCACGCCCTGGCCATAGTCGCCGACTTTCAGGTCATGCGCCTTGTACAGGCCGGCGGCGAGCACGATGATGGAGATGGCGACGATGACGATCGCGCGTTTCTTCTGCACGCATTGCGAGGCCACCCGCCAGACGCCATCGACGCGGCCTTCCTGCTGGAGTTCCTTCGACAGTGTTTCCCGGGACATCGACAGGTACGACAGCAGGATCGGCAGCAGCATCTTGTTGGTGATGATCATCCACGCCACGCCGAGCGAGGCGGTGATGCCGAGTTCACGGACAATATCGATGGGGATCAGCATGATGACCGCAAAGCCGAGCACGTTGGTCAGCAGCGCCAGCGTGCCGGGAATGAAAATCACCGCGAACGAATGCTTGGCCGCGGTGAGGCCGTCGGCGCCGGCCACGACCTCGCGTTCCCAGGTCTTGGTCATCTGCACGGCATGGGAGACGCCGATGGAAAATATCAGGAACGGCACCAGGATCGACAAGGGATCGATGCCGAAACCGATGAGGGGCAGCGTACCCAGCAGCCACAGCACCGGCATCATCGCCACCACCAGCGCGATCAGCGTGAGCTTCAGATCCTTGACGAACAGGAACATGAGAATCGCCGTGATGACAAAGGCGACGCCGAAGAACATGATCACGCCGCGCGCGCCATCGGCGATATCCCCCACCGCCTTGGCAAAGCCGATGATGTGCACTGAGTGCTTCGGACCTTCGTACTTGGTGCGCAATTCCTCGAGCTTCCTGGAAAACTCGAAGTAATTGAGCTTTTCGAGCTTGCCGTCGCCTTTCGGGATGTATTCAAGCAGGCCGGCTGCCACCAGCGCCCCTGAAAAGTCCGTCGCTACCGTCCGGCCGACTTCGCTGGATTTTTGCACGTTGCTGCGCACGACTTCCAGGTCTTCCTTGGTGCCCTGGAAAGTCGCCTGCACCACGTTGCCGCCCGAGAATCCCTCTTCCACGACCTCGATGAATCGTGTGTTGGGCGTGAACAGCGATTTCACGGACGGCTGGTCGACACCGGTCAGGCCCTGGATGTCCTTGGTCAGCGCCTTCAGTTTCTCCATGAACTCTTTGTTGTAAATGTCGCCATCTTTTTGCACCAGCGCGACGGCAATGCGGTTTGCGCCGCCGAACACACTTTGATATTCGGTGTAGACCTTCATGTAGGGGTGCGTCAGCGGCACCATCTTGTTGAATCCCGCATCGACGCGCAACTGGCTGGCCGACAGCATGAAACCCAGCGTGACGATGGAAAAAACAATCAACAGGACCTTGCGGTTATTGAAAACGAAGGCGGAGACTTTATCGATAAGCTTGGTGAGGGTCATGTTGCGCTCGTGGGTAATCGGCGGTAAATGCGGCTGTTGCGAAATCGCGAAGGGAGCAGGGAGCAAGGATCGAGCGGGCCGGCGGGCTTACTTCGTCGCCGACGATAGCAAGACGTCGCGCGCGCCCGCTTCACCCACCAGCATCAAGGCGTTCGGCGCACCCAGCAGGGGCGCGGCGTAGCCTTTGGTCAGCCCGGTGGGCAGCGGCGAGAAGTTCGCGCCGTTATCGCGCGAGACCAGCACCGTACCGGCCAACCCGGCCAACACCAGGGTCCCATCCGGCAAGCGTGTCGAGCCCATCACCGTCGCGACCGATTTGTTTTCAACGAGCTTCCAGTCTTTCATCGCCGCGTCGCTGCTGCGATAGATCTTGCCGCGCAGACCGTAAATGAGTACCGAGCCATCCTGCGCCTGTATGGCGCCGAAATAGGACCCCTTGTATGGCGATGCAATCTTGGCCCAGGTCTTTCCGGCATCTTCGGACTTGAGCAGGATCCCGGCTTCGCCCGCGATGAGCAGGCGGTTCCCGGCGAGTTTCACAATGGCATTGAAGTGACGATCCTCTTCACTGGCCTTATCACCGCCCTTTTCATTTTCTTCCGGTTCTACCGCGGCAGCCTTGCCCTTCCTGGGCGGCGGGCGGGGTGACGCTTTCGGGGTTTCCAGCAGTTTGCGAGATGTCCAGGTCTTGCCGGCGTCGCCGGTTTCGTAAAACGAACCATAGGCGCCCACCGCAAATCCGATATTGGCATCGATGAACAATATGTCCATCAGCGGTTTCTGCTCAGCAGGTGCTGAAAATACCTGCGTCCATTTCTTGCCTTCATCGGTACTCTTGAGAATGACGGCATCGTGCCCGACCGCCCAGCCGGTCTTTTGGTCCGAGAAGAACACAGCATTCAGCAGGGGCAGATTGGGCGGGGTCTCCGCGCGCTCCCAGTTTTCGCCGTTGCTGTCGGACAGGACAATGTAACCGCGGTCACCGACGGCCACGATACGATTGCCGAAGCGTGCCGAGTCGGTCAAAAGCAGGCGCGCCATGGCCTGTTTTGAAAGCGGTCCGGTTGACGGCATCACCAGCGGATTGATCTGCGCGTCGGCACCGGCGGAGTAACAGGCGCCTGCAATGGCCGCAATAGCGGTGGCAAGGGCGGCCGCGAAAACGAATGGTCTTGTCATGGGGAGGTGACTTTCAGGCAGAAATTACGACTGACACTTGCGGCACGAACTGCGCGGTATCCCAACATGAAAACGCACCGCCAAAACAGTTCGGGGACAACTTTTGATTGTCCCCGAACCTTGCAACCGGATCATCGGCTTTGCATCACCTTTTAATCGGATCAACGCGTGCCAAGATTCCGCAGGTTCTGCGGCGTGTAGTCGGCGGGGCTGCGCTTGATCGGGTCAAAAATCACCTTCTCTTCCGAACGCAAGCCCATGACGATATAGCGGCGCGATTGCAGATCGTGGTGCACCTCGATCGTGCCGAACCACATCGGGACGTTGTACCAGTTCTCGCTGTGTTGCTCGGCAAAGCGCCACAACTGTCCGCGGCCGTCGTACTTGTCGATCATGATCGCATTCCAGCTATCTTCATCAAGATAGAACGTGCGGCGCGAATAGATGTGCGAGGTTCCGGGCTTCAGCGTTGCCTCCACCACCCACACGCGGTGCAATTCATAGCGCGCCAGATCCTGATTCAGATGGCCGGGACGAAGCACGTCCGCGTATTTCAGTTTCGGATCGGTCATGCGATAGGAGTTGTAGGGGACGTACATCTCCTTCTTGCCCACCAGTTTCCACTCGTAACGATCGGTGGCGCCGTTATACATGCCGAAGTCGTCGTTGGTGCGCAGGCCGTCCGCGGCGGTGCCGGGGTTGTCGTACGCCACATTCGGCGCCAGGCGAACCCGGCGCTGGCCCGGGTTATAGGTCCAGGCCTAACGCGGTTCCTTTGCCTGATCGACCGTCTCGTGCACCAGCAGGATCTGCCCGGCCAGACGTGCCGGCGCGGTGGTCACCTGCAGGTAGTTCAGGTTCTTGTTGGGTTCACGCAGCGCGACCGGCTTGGAGAGATTACCGTAGGATAGATCGTACTCGTATTCAAATTTCACCAGCGCGAAATCACCCGATGCTGTCACCGCCGCCTGCGCCCAATGCTGCGCGAACGTATCGCCCTTGTAATGCAGGATATGGTTCCAGATCGCCTCATTGCCGGACTTCGGAATCGGGAACGGCGTGCCACCCACACAGCCGACGACGCCGTTGCCACCGGCAGACAACTTGGATTTCGCCGCGCACTCGCGGGTTTCCTTGTAGGACCCTTCCGGATAGGCGGCAGTGCGGCGTGAGGTGAATACATTAAGTTTGTAGTCGGGATACTGCTTCATCATCGCCATCTGGCCGGGCGACAGGTTGTCCTTGTACTTGTCCATATTGGCGCTGCTGATGGTGAACAGAGGTTTGTCGTTCGGGAACGGATCGGGATAAAGGCCGCCCGACTTGAAATTCACGCCCGCCGGTACTTTGGTGATACCACCGTCCCAGGCCGGAATGGTACCGGCCGCGTTGCCGGCCTTTTCCGCCCCCATCGGCGTGAGCGTGGTGCCAAGCTTGGCCAGGTCGGTTGCCGAAAGCTCGGCATATGCCCCGGCAGAAATGGTCAGCGCGCCCAACGTTGCCGACGCCAACATCGTCAATCGTTTCAAGTTCATGTTTCCTCCAGAAAGTTATTTTCAACCCTGCCGCAATTCCATTTTCCCCTGACCGGCATTTCATCTGAGTGAAATGCACCGGCCGGGAACAACGCTTAAACGCTGTCACCCGCCGGCGCGTTGGCCGGCGGGTGATTCAGATCCTAGAACGAGTACGTCACGACGACCGAGTAGAAGTCCCGGTCGCGGATCGGGTTGGCATTGGAGCAGTAGGTCTGCGGCTGCCCCATCAGCAAGGTCTGCGACGTTGCGGTCGTGTCCCGGCCACAATAGTTGCGTCCGCCGAAGAACGAGTTATAGGAAAGATCCAGGCTCAGCTTTCTCTGCCAGTCGAAATTGGCGCCGAGCGAGTAGGACTTGGTGGCCTCGTTAAAGGTTTGCGACACGCCTTTCACGTCGTGGTTGAAGGCAAAGCGCGGGGCGACGTTGGCACCTAGCACCAGATTCGAATACTCCAATCGGCTGACGAGGCGATAACCCCACGAGTTTTCGGTCACGAATCCGTCGGTCTGCTGCGCAAACGCACCCACCGAGGCCAGCGAGGCCGCAAACGGTGTTGCCGGCAGCCCTGCCGCCGGACCCGCAAACTTCTGGCCGGTCGGCAGCGCGGAATACCTGGTAAAGCCGACCTCGCCCGCCAGAAACAGCTGGTCGCCTCCCAGTACGTTCGGGATACCCTTGGTGGCGGTCATCTGGAACTGGCTCATCTTGGTACGTGCCCAGCCTTGTATGAGCGTACCATTCGGCACCAGCGCTGCCGCCGTTGCACCGACCGGCGCCCCGGGGATCTGCGTGAAGCCGGTGAGCAGGTTGGGCGCTCCCAGCGCGGCCAGGATGACTTCCGCCGTCGCATACTGTAACGGCTGGTTGGGACGATACGAGAACTCACCTTGCAAGGCAACGCCCATCGGGCCCTGGGTATTGAACGACACACCGTACAAGCGAATGTTTTCCGGATACTCCGTAAAGTAAGTCGCTTTATTGTCGGTACGCGCCTGATCGCAGGCTGCCGAACCCAGCGCCGCGACAAGCCCGGCCGAACAAAGCGTTGCCGTCAACTGACCACCGGTAATGGCGGATGTTGCCGTCCCCTTGATGCCTGACAGGACTGGAATGCGGCTATGATAATTCAGGAAATACAGGCCGAATTCAGTATTGTTCAGGCCGGTCGCTAGATAGCGAAAAGCCACCCCATATTGCCCGTGATCCGATGGGCTACGATCCGCGCTGCGAGGTGCCCACACGGCGGCATCCGCGAAGCCCGTCAACGTTGCGCCACCCGTCGGGTAGCCCCCGTAAAGACCAACCAATGCGCTGTTCAAACCGGCAATGGTGGCATTAAAACCGGGCGAGCCGGGCGTGATGACCGCTTGCGGCAGTGCAATCGGGTTCATCGCCGGATGGCCCGACACGTCTTGGCGACGCCCAAACGTGACGATGACCTTGTCGGAGTCGTCCGACGCGGTGTCATTGTTGCTGAAATACGAGCCACGCGGATCGAGCTTGAATTTGTCGTGATTGAACTGGGCGAACGCTTCGATACTCGCGGACTTGGTGAGCTCAAGGGAACCCATCACGCTGGCGGTGGGAATGAACGCCTCCTTGAGTTCGGATCCGGGCACACGCAGCTTGGAGATGTCCGCCGCATTGATCACGTTGATGCCGTTTGGGATGAATGTCGACTCGCCCCACGAGATCACCTGGTTGCCGGCACGCACCCGGAAACTCTTGCCCCATGGGTCAAAGCTCTTGGTGACGAATGCATCCAGAATCCGCGCGTCCGACCCGAGGCGATCGCGTCCGATCGGACCGAGGTTGTTGTTGCGACGACTCTTGAAATCCACGAAATACAGGCCGCGAATGAAGACCCCCCATGTGTCCTGTTTCAATTCCAGGTCATGTGTGACCTTCAGGAGCTCGGAGAATGCCTGGCCGCGCTTGTAGTTGCGATCGCCGTCATCTTCATTGACCGACCGCGCCGTCCCGCCATTGGCGATACCGATCAGCGTCGGGTCAGGCTTTTCCGTTCGCACCGAGACGCCGGCGGAGATGGTCGTATCGAAGCTGCCGGAGACGCCATTGTCGAATGAAAACTGGGTCGCGCCGGCGGTGCCTGCAAGCGCCAGGCCGACGGCCACGACGGTTGTTTTCAGGACAGGAACGCTTGTGCAGCGGCTGTTATGAGACCTGCTCATAGGGTGTTCTCCTCAAGGTTGGAACGAAATTCGTTATTGATCGTGGAATCAGCCAACCGAGCGGACAATAGCGGCCTGATCCACATGTTTTGAGATACTTTACAGCAAAATAAGACGACAAAGGTGATTTGTGGCGCGCTTGCAACAAGCCAAAAATGACCGATAAGTCAGTTGCTTGGCACCGTTTTATTACATCGATTCGAACAGTCCCGCCGCGCCCATTCCGGTGCCGATGCACATGGTCACCATGCCCCACTTTTGCTTGGTGCGGCGCATGCCGTGAACCAGCGTCGCCGCGCGAATCGCGCCGGTCGCACCCAGCGGATGGCCCAAGGCAATGGCCCCGCCTTGTGGATTGATCTTTGCCGGATTGAGGCCGAGGTCCTTGGTGACCGCAAGCGCCTGTGCCGCGAACGCTTCATTCAGTTCGATCCAGTCCAGGTCGTCCTGATGCAGTCCGGCTTGCGTCAGCACTTTGGGAATCGCCTTGATTGGGCCGATGCCCATGATTTCCGGCGGCACGCCGGCGACAGCAAATGACACGAAGCGCGCCAGCGGCTGGATGTTGTATTTCTTCAGCGCTTTCTCGCTCATCAGGATGACCGCACCGGCGCCATCTGACATCTGCGACGCGTTACCGGCGGTGACGCTGCCCCGTGCCGCGAACACGGTACGCAGCCTGGCCAGCGATTCCATCGTCGTATCCGGCCGCGGCCCCTCGTCGGTGTCCGCCGTTTTCTTGCGGTGCTTGATCGCGCCGCTGGCAAGGTCCGGTGATGCGCTATCGATCTCGTAAGGCAGGATTTCCGCCTTGAATCCGCCGGCCGCGATCGCCGCCGTGGCTTTCTGATGCGACGCCACGGCGAACGCATCCTGCTCCTCGCGGGTTACTTTCCATTGCTGCGCGACCTTTTCGGCGGTGATCCCCATGCCGTAGGCAATGGCCACGTGTTCGTTGTTGTGGAACACCGACTGGTTCAACGCGACCTTGTTACCCATCATCGGCACCATCGACATGCTTTCCGTGCCGGCCGCGATGACCACATCGTCGTCACCGGTACGAATGCGGTCGGCCGCCATGCTGATGGCCTGTACGCCTGACGAGCAGAAGCGGTTGATGGTGACGGCAGGTACCGAATCCGGCAGTCCCGCCAGCAGCACACCGATGCGTGCCACATTCATTCCCTGTTCGCCCTCGGGCATCGCGCAACCGACGATGACATCGCCGATGTCATGCGGATCGAGGCCAGGCACTTGCGCGATCGCGCCGCGCAGCACATGCGCGAGCATATCGTCGGGACGAACATTCTTGAACATGCCGCGCGGGGCTTTGCCGACGGGCGTGCGGACGGCGGCGACGATGTAGGCTTCCTGAATCTGTTTGCTCATGATGACTCTCCAGTAATACTGTTGATTGCTAATTGCGCAAGGGCTTGCCGGTCTTGAGCATGTGCTCGATGCGTGCCTGGGTTTTTTCCATCTTCGCCAATTCGCAGAAGTTCCTGCGCTCCAGCGCCAGCATCCAGTCCTCGTTGACCATCGACCCCGGCTCGACTTCGCCGCCGCACAGACATTCGGCGATACGCGAGCTGATCTCGTAGTCGTGATCAGAGATAAAGCCGCCCTCCTTCATGTTGATGAGCATCATCTTCAGCGTCGAGATACCGGTATTGCCGGCCACCGGGAAGGCGGTCGGCGCGAGCGGCGGACGATAGCTGGCATTGGCCATGGCGCGCGCGGTTTCCAGTGCGACGGAAAGCAACTCGTCCTTGTTGAAGATGATGATGTCGCGCCAGCGCATGTGGCCCATCTCTTTCGCCTCCAGCGCGCTCCTGGACACTTCGCCCATTGCGGCGTGCTTGAACGACTTCTGGATGTAGGGCATCAGGTCGCCACCGTTGGCCGCAAGTGCCGCGCGCAGCGCCATTTCCTTTAACCCGCCACCCGCAGGCAGCAGGCCCACGCCGACTTCCACCAAGCCGATATAGCTCTCAAGTGACGCGACCACGCGGTCGGAATGCATCTGGAATTCACAGCCGCCCCCCAGCGCCATGCCGTCGACAGCGGCGACCACCGGGATCATGCTGTACTTGAGTCGCTGCGAGGTCGCCTGGAACTGCGCGACCATGGCTTCGAACTCGTCGAACCTGCCGGCCTTCAGGCCTTCCAATGCCTTGACCAGATTGGCACCAGCAGCGAACGGCGGCTCGGTCTGCCAGATCACCAAAGCCTTGTAGTTGGCCTCGGCATCGTCGATTGCCTTGTTGAGGCCGTCCAGCACATCGCTGCCGATGGCGTGCATCTTGGTCTTGAACGAGACAATCGCCACGTCTTCCTGGCCTTTGACGGTCCACAGGCGCACCGCGTCGGTTTCGAAGATTGTCGTGCCCTTGTCGGCCCTTTCGCCCAACAACAGTTCAGGGAAGAGTTGGCGTTGGTAGACCGGCAGCGTCGAGCGCGCCACGCTCTTGCCGGTCTTCGCGGAGAAGGAACCTTCGGGTGAATGCACGCCCTTCCTGCCATCGGTAACCCAGGCCGGTAGCGGGGCGCTCGCCATGGTCTTGCCGGCCACGATGTCTTCGTTGATCCACTTCGCCACCTGCTCCCAGCCGGCGGCCTGCCAAGTCTCGAACGGTCCCATCTTCCAGCCAAATCCCCAACGGATCGCACAATCGATATCGCGTGCGGAGTTGGCGACGTCGCCAAGATGAACCGCGATGTAATGAAACACGTCGCGGTAGATCGACCAGAGGAATTGCGCCTGAGGATGCGGGCAGGCACGCATTGCGGCGAACTGTTCGGCGGGGTTGCGTATCTTCAGGATCGCCGCGACTTCGTCGGCGACCTTGGCGGTGCCGGCCACGTAGTCCTGCTTGGCCAGGTCCAGCACCATGATGTCCTTGCCCTTCTTGGTGAAGATGCCGGCCTTGGTCTTCTGGCCGAGCACGCCCTTGTCGATCATCGCCTTCAAATAGGCGGGAACGGCGTAGTACTTGTGCCAGGGATCCTTCGGCAGGTTGTCGTCCATCGTCTTGAACGTATGTGCAAGTGTATCCAGTCCGACCACGTCGGCAGTCCGGAACGTGGCGCTCTTGGCGCGGCCGATGGCTGGGCCGGTCAGCGCATCGACTTCATCGAAGGCGAGCTTGAAGGCCATGGTGTGATGCATGGTCGCCGCAATCGAGAACACACCGATGCGGTTGGCGACGAAATTCGGCGTGTCGTTGGCGCGGATCACACCTTTGCCGACGGTGGTGACGAGGAAGGACTCGAGTTGATCGAGGATCACCGGCTCCGTGTCCGGTGTCGAGATCAGTTCCACCAGCTTCATATAACGCGGCGGATTGAAGAAATGCACGCCGCAGAAACGGTGGCGCAGCGATTCCGGAAACACCTTTGACAACTCAGTGATCGAAAGCCCCGAGGTGTTGGAGGCAAAGATCGCATCCTGGCGGATGAACGGCGCGACCTTCTCGTACAGCGACTTCTTCCAGTCCATGCGCTCGGAAATCGCCTCGATGATGAGATCGCACTCCTTCAGCCACTCGAGGTTTTCATCGTAGTTGGCCGGCGTGATCAACGCGGCCTTGGTCTTGCTCGCGAACGGATCGGGCGCCAGCTTCAGCATGCCGTCGATGGCCTTGGTGACGATGCCGTTCTTCGGGCCTTCCTTGGCCGGCAGATCGAACAGGACGGACTTCACGCCCGCGTTGGTCAAATGCGCCGCGATCTGCGCGCCCATCACGCCGGCCCCGAGGACGGCGACTTTTCTGATATGGAAATTGCTCACGTGAGACTCCTGACTTGGCGATAACTGTTCACTGAAACTCAAGCACTGGCGCGGCTTGCAGGCCTAAACTGGCTGAAACGGCGCGCCAGTGCTTGAGTTTGACTCTCTGCTTCTGCAACTAATCCTTAATCGATGGGTACCAGCCGTGGTTTCCGCTGATCGTCGATCGCGACATAGGTGAGCTGCGCTTCAGTCACCTTCACGACTTCGGCGCCAAATCGCTGCCGCTGCGCGTAGACCTCGACATCGACGGTCAGCGAGGTGCGGCCGACCTTGACCACGTCGGCATAAAAACTCACCAGATCGCCTACCAGCACCGGCTGCTTGAACTGGAAAGAATTCACCGAGACGGTGACGACCTTGCCGCGCGCGCGCACCGTCGCCGGGACGCTGCCGGCCAGATCGACCTGCGCCATCACCCAACCGCCGAAAATGGTGCCGTGCGCGTTGGTATCTGCCGGCATGGGAATAATGCGGATGACCGGCTGCCGGTCCGCGGGAAGTAGAACGACTTCGCAGAAATGTTCGCGGGTATCGTCAGTCACAGCACGTGCCCTTTATACATGTCGTCAATGGCCGCGGTATATTTCTGCACGATCGCATTGCGCCTCAATTTCAGTGTCGGCGTGATAAGGCCGTTGTCGATAGTCCACTTTTCGCGCGCAACCGCGACCTTGCGAATACCGGCGTAGCCCGGAAATTCCTTGATCTGCCGGCCGATTCGCTGGACAAGGTATTTCTCCCCTTTCTCGCGGCCCTCGCCTTCCAGCGCCGGATCGAGCGCGGATTCCGCGGCCGCGCGCGCCCACTCCTCGTCGTTCAACACGACGATGGCAGACAGGTACGGCTTCGCTTCGCCATACACCAGGACCTGTTCAAACAGCGGGTCCATCTGGATCGACAGTTCCATGTCCACCGGCGGTACTTTTTCGCCGTTGCCCATGACGATGATTTCCTTGATGCGGCCGGTAATGTGGATAAAGCCGCGCTCATCGATCCGCACCTGGTCACCGGTATTGAGCCACCCGTCTTCCGACAACACCGCGCGCGTGGCCTCCGGATTCCTCCAGTAGCCCATCATGATGTTGGGACCGCGCGCAAACAGAACGCTGTTCTCGCCGACGCGCGTTTCGACGCCGGGAACCGCCGGGCCGACAGAGGTCGGTTCATTCTTGTCGAGCAGGTTTACCGCCAGCAACGGCGATGCCTCGGTCAATCCATAGCCCTGGCAAATCGGCAGGCCGAGACCGACAAACACTCTCGACACCGCCGGCGACAGCGCGGCGCCGCCCGCGACCGCGAAACGGAGCCTGCCGCCCATTCGCGCCAGCAGTTTATCGGCCACCAGCGTCTTCAACACCGGCCACAACAGGAAGGAGAACCGCCACGGACCGCGCGCGTGCTGGTATTCGAACCGGCCCCAGCCCACGCTGACGGCCAGATCAAACAACTTGCGCTTGGCCGTCGATGACTTTCTGAGCTGGTCGTTGATCGCTGCGAGGAAGCGCTCGTAAATGCGTGGCACCGAAAAAATAATGGTCGGCTGGACAATGCGAAAATCCTCGGCGAGTTGTGGAATCGAGCGCGAAAAGACAATGGCCGCGCCGGACACCACATTCAGGTAGTAGTCTGCGGTACGCTCGAACATGTGCGACAGCGGCAGGAAGGACAGGAAGATATCTTCCGGAAAGACGTCATACACCGCGAGCCCCGATTGCACGTTCGAGAGGATATTGCGGTGCGTCAGCATGACGCCCTTGGGTCGGCCAGTGGTGCCGCTGGTGTAGACGATCGTGGCGAGATCGCCGCCTTTGGCCGGCGCGCGCTCGAAGCTGCCAGGTTCGGCGGGGAGCCAGTCGGCCAGCAGGGTCAGGCGCGGCTCATCGGCGTCATGGACCGGCTTCACGGTGACAATCCGTTTCAAGGATCCCAGTTGATCGCGAACGGTCTTCAGGCGCTTCCAGTGGTCCTCGCCTTCAATGATGATGAGCTTGACGTCGGCATCGTTGAGGATAAAGGCAACGTTGTCCGGCCGGTCATCGACGAACACCGGCACTGTCACCAGCCCCTGGGCGAACGCGCCCTGGTCGGCGACGATCCAGTTTATGCTGTTCTTCAACATCACCGCCATCCGCTCGCCGGATTGCAGGCCTTCGCGGCGCAGGCCTTCTCGCATGCGCGCCGCGCGTGCGCCGGCTTCACGCCAATCCACCTCTTTCCACTCCTTGGTCACGCCATCGAATTCGCGATAGGCGGGCGCGTTCGGCGACGTCCGGCAGCGCAGGGCAAACACATCGGCGACGGTCGCCGAGTCATCGAACATCAGGTAACGCGTACCACGGCGGTTTTGCAGGATGGTCGAATCCGCCAAATGATGTCTCCTCGTGGTGATCGTGGCTCTTTTGGCGCTTGCGGAAACGGGCAAGGGCGCACGCCACCAGGCGCCGCCTGCGCGTGCACCAGCGTCGTGCACATGTGCATTGATTATACGCGGCAGGGCGGCGGTCACGATGAGGCTCGGGAGGATTGGTGAGCGCGAATGTCGGGATTCATGCCGCCGTCTTTCGTGGACTCACGTACATGGTGATGACCGCATGAACCACCAAATTGCCATGCGTATCGCGCATGTCCACCGAGACCGGCACATTGCGGGCCGGTCCTTCCGCGAGATCGGATGCGATCGCCTCGGCGATCAGATCGGTTTCACATTTCTTCAGGTACTGCACGCTCATGCCCTTGGGCAACCAGCGCATGGACGCAGGAAGCCCTGCCTCCATCATCGTGCCGGCAGCCAGCTCGGCAAGATTGCAGGCGGCGATCGCATGCACCGTGCCGATGTGGTTTTGCACGGCGCGGCGTTTCTTCATGCTGACGCGGGAATAGCCGGGTTTCAATTCCTCAAATCGCGGAGCAATGGTGCCAAAATAGGGCGCTTTCCAGCAGATCGCTCGGGAAAACAACCATTTTCCGAGTGGTTTGTCGCGCATCCTGTTCCACAATGTCAGTGCCTGGCTCACGGGTTGGATTCTCGGTCAGATGGTCTGCCAACCGGCGTCCGCGGCAAATCGGACGCCATGCTTTTGTTCGAGCGCCTTCATTTCCGTCAGCAATTTCTCCTTGCCGGCCGAGCGCAGATAGTTGATGGGTCCACCGCGATGTGGCGCAAATCCTGTACCGAAAATGACACCGGCATCGCATAGATCGGCATCGGCCACAATGCCTTCGCGCACACAGGCAACCGCTTCATTCACGGCCGGCAGCGTCATGCGCATCCATAACGGAGCGAGATCCACGACGCCGCCACCGTTCGCCTTTTGCGGCTTGCCGTCGACCCACTTATAGAATCCTTCACCGGTCTTCCTGCCGAGCTTCTTCGCGGCGACAAGCTCCTGAATCCGCTTCGGCGCCGGCCAGCCTGGCCGGGCCAACTCCTTGCCAACGGCGAGGCCGACATCGAGGCCGACCGTGTCCGCGAGCTCGATCGGACCCATCGGCATGCCGAATTCGCGTGCGGCAGCATCGATCGTTTCCGGCACGATTCCCTCTTCCAGCATGATCTGTGCCTCGGCCATATACGGCGTGAGAATGCGATTGACGAGGAAGCCCGGAGCGGACTTCACCGGCAACGGCAGCTTGTCGATTTTCTTGACGAAGGATTGCGAAAGTTTCATCACCTCCGGCGAGGTTTGCGGACCCTCGACAATCTCGACCAGCATCATCCGCGCGACCGGATTGAAGAAGTGGATGCCGACCAGGCGCTCCGGCCGGGCAAGGCCTTGCGACAGATCCTGCAGCGGAATGGATGAAGTATTACTGGCAAGGACGGCGGCGGGCTTCAGCTTCGGTTCGATTTGCGCGTACAGCTTCTTCTTGATTTCCGCGTTCTCGACAATGGCTTCGATGACGAGGTCGCAGTGATTGGCGCCGTCGCCGGTAACGTCCGGTATGAGGCGATCCATTGCGGCCTGAATCAAATGGGGCAGCTTGAGGCGTTTTCGGTACATTTCCGCCGCGCGTTTGATGGCGGGCGCAATACGCGCGTGATCGAGATCCTGCAGGGTGACCGTGAACCCCTTGAGGGCACACCACGCGGCAATGTCGCCGCCCATCACGCCGGCACCCACCACGTGCACATGCCTGATCGGCGCATCGCCACCACCAAGCCCCTTCATGCGGTCCTGCAACTTGAAAATCCGCACCAGGTTCGCCGTGGTCGGATGCCTGAAAATGCCGGAAATCGAATAAGGATGGTCCTGCGGCATCTTGCGGGGATCACCTTCGTAGTTCTGCCACAACTCGACAATGGCGTACGGCGCCGGGTAGTGCTCCTTGCGCGCGCGTTTCGCCACCTGCTTCAGCGATGCGGCGGCAACAAAGCCGCGCACGATGGGCCAGTTGGTGATGGCATCCTTCAGCGCCGGATGATGCGGCGCCGGCGGCTTGGCGAGCAGCAGGGTCGCCGCATTCAGAAAGTGCCGCCGCGGCGTCAATACATCGACCAGGCCCATTTGTTTAGCGCGCCGGCCATCGACCGCGCGGCCGGTGAGCATCAGATCCAGCGCCTGCGCGGCGCCGATCAGCCGTGGCATACGTTTGGCACCACCCCAGCCGGGAACGATGCCAATCATCACTTCCGGCAGGGCCATTTTGGTTTTCGCGCCATCGTCGGCAATGCGGTATCGGCAGGCGAGCGCGAGTTCGGTACCACCACCCATGCAGAAGCCATGAATCATCGCCACCGTTGGAACCGGCAGTGCCTCGACCTCATCGAACACGTCGTTGCCGAGCTTGGTGAACGCGTAGGCCTCTTCGGCCGATTTGAGCGTGGTGAATTCGTCGATATCGGCCCCGGCGGCAAAGCCGTTTTCCTTCGCCGACAGAAACACCGCGCCCTTCGGTGGCTCGGCCCTGAGCTTTGCGCACACTTCGGCCAACTCGTTCAGCGCCTCGCTCGAGAAGGTATTGGTAGATGAATTCGCGCGATCGAACGTGACCCAGGCAAGTTGCGCCGTATCAACTTCAAGTCGCCAGTGTTTCCAGTTGCCCATGCTTTTCTGCTCCAGGAGTGCGTTCTGTAAATGCGTTTTTTATGGCGACGATCACCGATGCAACAGGCGCCAGCGCGCTGATGGTGATCACGCCGGCGGCCGAACCTCCAGCACCGGCGCGTCTTTCCAGGCACTTTTCGCCTGTCGTGTCCGTCGGTGCTGGCGTTTCACTGTCGCGGTCCAGCCAGATGGCTGCCATTCCCGCGCCCAGCGCACCTTCAATGTCGTTGGTCCAGTTGTCGCCGACGAACACCGCGTCCTGCGCCTGTGCGCCGATGCGTTCGAGCGCAATGGCAAATATTTCCGGGTCCGGTTTGGTGACACCGACCTCTTCGGAAATCACCACCGTGTCGAAATAGCCGGAAATGTTGAGGGCACGCAGTTTCTCCCTCTGCTCTGCAACACTGTTATTGGTGACGATGCCGAGCCGGCACCGCCCGTGCAGCGCCTCGAGCAGTTCGATGGCGCCCGCCACCAGCCGGCGATTGTCCTGATGATGTTCGCGATACAGACGTGCCGCTTGTTCCGCGGTAACGGCGTCGAGCTGCCGGTCGAAGCGGGCAAACAGTGCCCGCATGCGCGCGATTCGCGCCTCATCAAGGGTAATTTCACCCGCGAGAAATCGGCGGTGAAAGACTTCAAGTACTTCGGCATGCCCGGCCGCGAATGCATCGAAGGGCAGGTCCGGTGCAT
>JBDTSU010000030.1:0-18952 GCA_039930965.1 Betaproteobacteria bacterium | reverse complement strand
ATCGTCGAAAAGACCGGCCTGTATTCGTTCTTCATCATGTTCACGATCGGCATCACCAAGGGCCGCTGGAATACCCTGCTGACGGCGCTCCAGCAATTCAAGGACGACTACGACAAGAACCAGCCGATGTGGAAGATCTTGCCCGAGTTTGTGGCGGTGCAGCCGAAATACGAATCCCTCGGCCTGAAGGACCTTTGTCACCAGATCCACGACATGTACCGCGCCAACGATGTTGCCAAGGTGACGACGGAAATGTATCTCTCGGATATGCAGCCCGCGATGACGCCGGCGGCCGCTTTCGCGAAGATGGCGCATCGCGAAATCGATCGTGTGCCCATCGACGATCTCGAGGGGCGCATCACCAGTGTGCTGCTGACACCGTATCCACCGGGTATTCCGCTGCTGATTCCCGGCGAACGATTCAACCGGACAATTGTCGAATACCTGCAATTTGCCCGCGAGTTCAATGCCAAGTTTCCGGGCTTCGAGACCGACATCCACGGGCTCGTCGAGCAGGTGAAAGACGGCAAGGCCGTTTACTACGTGGACTGTGTGAAACGGTCGTAATAACAACCAGAGAGAGCACCGTAATATTGATGAATGAAGGAATTGAAGCAAAGGGTCTTCGCGCACTGGTCGTCGACGATGACGACACGATGGTGGAATACGTGTCCCGCGTACTGAAAGGCGCCGGGTATCGGGTGGAATCCTGCGGCGATGGCATGGCCGCGCTGGAACAGTTTCGTGCGGCGCCGTTTGACGTGGTGATTGTCGATTTGCGCATGCCGCGATTGTCCGGCCTCAGCTTTCTGAAGAATTTGCGCCTTCCCGCGGGTTCGCCGCATCGCGTGGTATTGCTGTCGTCGACGGACGATCCAAAGGTCCAGCGTGAAGTGCTGGATGCGGGCGCGGCAGCATATCTCGTCAAGCCGGCGTCGGCCAAAGACATACTCGACGCGGCCGGCGGCTTTGTGAAAACGGGCTGACAACTGCCTGCCACCCGGATATTCGACAAACTGCCGTCATCCGTTAAAAATGCCCACCATGTTACCGACACCATCCCCGGTCCCGGGTTTTGCCGAGCCGGAATTTGCCAGTCGCGTTCGCGCCAGTTTTTCACGCCAGGGCATCATGTCCACGCTGGGCGCGTCGCTGACGAAAATCGAGGCGGGATTTGATGGGCAAACACTAGCATGGGCGCGGCTTCCCGACCGAAAGGGGCTGGAAGGGCGCGCGGATGCTTGTGTTTTCTGTTTTCGAGCCTGTGTCACATTGTTCGGTCGCGCGATACCGTCGTCACGCAATTCCGTTTCCCGCCCGCGCCGGAACAGTTTCGTTGGGGGAGATACGTGATGCAGGACTTCTGGCAGTCCAGCGGTTACCAGACTCTGCAGCGCAACGACCATGGCTGGCTGCGGGTCACGCCGGAATATCTGCAGTGGATTCTCGCGCGCCCCGAATTGGCGCCGATTGCGGAATCCGGCCCTCGCGAACGCGCATTGCACGCGGCCCTGCTGGACGATCCGCAGCGTTCCGTGAGCGACACGGAGGTGGCTCAGGTCGAAGATGCCGACACGCGCGAGAATTACCTCCATTTCCTGCAGTTTCGCCAAGGGCTCATCGGCGCGGTCACCCTGGAACGCTATTACCTGCAGTTGTTCCGCAAGGGGAGCGTGGATATTCCGCCGCTGTTCGTCGACCTGCTCGCGCACGCCATCGTGCGCGGCATTCTGGAGGGCTGCGATGACCCGTATGAATTACGTGCCGGCGAAATGTTTTTCAGGCGCCAGCGCGTTTCGACCGAGGGGGGGCAAGTGCTGGCGGCCGATGCCGAGACCATTCAGTTGTTTGCCGAGACCGGCGGCTTTGGCAAGGTGGGGCGCATGCTCGCGCAGCAGGGCACGCCGCTGCGCGAAATGAACATGGACGTGATGTCTCACGAGAACGCGCAACTCTATTGGCTGCGCGAGAACCGCTACAGGTATTTGCTCGACCTCACCCACGGTCGCGGCGGGCTGCCGGCGTTGTCACGCCTGCTGGAGAAGTGGATCACGCATTTCAACGGCGCCGCAGTCAGTATTCAGCCCATACAGGCCGTGGAGGATTCGGCCTGGCGCTGGCATGTCGGGCTGGACATCGAATCCACGTCCATCCTCAATGATCTATATGAAAATCGCGAAGTCGATGCGTCCCGGCAGGCGCGGCTGATCTCACTGTTCCAGTTGGCCTTTGCGGATCACACCGACATGCGGGCGGACGTGGCGGGAAAGCCCGTCTACCTCGGCGTTGCGGTGACCGCGGACAACCAGCTCAAGCTCAAGCCGCAGAATCTGCTGCTCAACCTGCCATTCGCCGTGACTTCATGACTGCCTTGCTGCACGAAGACGATGCATTGAAGCTGCATGATCGGAACACGTCACGCATACGCGATAAAATTGCAGTCGAAAGGAATTTCATTCATGAAGAAGACCAACGATATGCCCGAAGTGGAAATGCTGCGCAGCGAAATCGAGATACTGATGGCTGACCGCGAGAAACTCCTTCGCGTTGCCGGGGCAGCCGCCAAGTTTGTCGAAAAAGTGAATATCGCAAGACTCCCGGTATCGGCAATTCCACTCGCGGAGGCGGTGGCGAGCAACGTCAATGCGCTGTCGGAAGATTCTCTGCGCGAAGCCTTGCTGGCGGTCAAGAAATAACCGCGCCTGCCGCCAACTGAGACGCTGATGTTTGAGATTGTTCCGGCCAGCTATGCGCGGCGCGGGGGCGGCCTGAGCAGGGTGGTGGGGCGCATGTTGTTCAAGCTGGCGGGCTGGCACTTCGAGGGAGAGTTGCCCGACGTGCCGAAATTGGTGATCGCGGTCGCGCCGCACACGACCAATTGGGATTTCGTCATCGGTGTGGTGGTGCTTTGGTCGCTGGACATCAAGATTTCTTTCCTGGGCAAGCACACGCTGTTTCGCGGCTGGTTCGGCCGCTGGATGCGCTCCATCGGTGGCATACCGGTTGACCGGTCGCATGCTCACGGTGTCGTCGGCGAATCCGTCGCCGCATTCAGCCGTGTCGACCGCCTGGTACTGGCCATTGCCCCGGAAGGAACGCGGCAGCTCGACAAGGGCTTCAAGACCGGATTTTTGCATATCGCGCATACCGCAAAGGTTCCGGTTCTGCTCGCGTACTTCGATTTTTCGCGCAAGGTGGTCGGCTTCGGGCCGTTGCTTGTCACGAGCGGAGATGTCGAGCGCGACATGAATCAGATTCTCGATTTCTATCGGCCGATCCGCGGCAAATACCGGAAGGATTGGCAAGTGGCGCCGCAATAAGGCGCAATCATGGGCCAACTCGGCGCGCGCGCACCAAGAGTTTGACCCGGAATGGTGCAATGCAACAATTTGGTATCAACTGCTTAACCATTGAACGGAAAAGAGAAATCGGCCAATCGCCGCTTGGCACGAGTAGTGCTAGTAGGTAACTGCGGTGGTTAACTCCATCGTCAATTTCTCCTCCGAGAGCGGTTTGCCCGATCCCTAACCGGATCGGGCATTTTTTTTGTGGGTCCGCCGCCTATCGGTAACTGTCCCTGTCGCGCGTGATTATCTTGTTGGCGATTGCGCGAAAATTGATCGGCTGCGATTTGGTCAGTGCGGCGGCGCGCGCACGTAATACGCCGCGGCGCGGCGGAAAATCACCGGCTGTGCCCGCAAATACCACGCGGTTGGTGAGCGGCTCGGTTTCGATGCAGATCACCTTGTCACTGAAACTCTCGCGCAGGCGCGCGACATACAAGTCGAAATTCTCTTCGCTGGCGTGAAAATTTAGCGCAAGGACTCCGCCGGCGGGAGCGAGGCGCGAAAAGCAATGGTCGTAGAAGGCCGCATTGCACACTTGTGGCGGCATGCCTTCGCGGGTGAAGGCATCGACGATGAGGACATCGAATGCGTCCGTCGCCGACTGCACGAAGGCACCGCCATTTTCCTCGATCACCTGAAATCGTTCGCTGTCGGGTGGAATGCAAAATTGCCGGCGCATCGCAATCACGTCGGGGTTGTTTTCGACGGCGACGAATTTTTCCAGGCGTAGATGGCGCAATGCGTATTTTGCGATCGACCCTCCACCGAGTCCGATCATCGCGACGCGCCTCGCCTGCGGCAAGAATAACTGGAATCCCATCAGCAGCCGTGTGTACGCCAGCACCAAATCGTCAGGCTGCTCGCGACGCATGCGGCTCTGGGTCGCCCCCGCATGGAAGCGCAGCGACAACTCACCATCCTTGATCGATGCGTAGGGCTTGTCCGATGGCGGCTCGTTGCGGACATCGGTCGGATGGCATCCTGTCGCCGGTGCAGGTGAGGAAATCAAATCCACCTCCCGGTCAGGCAAGTTTTCGTGGTATGGCTGATCGCGCATGAGGCGAGTGGTTTATTTGTCCGGCCACTTAAGACTAAAACGATTCTTCCAGCAATTGCCGGTATTCGGCGGCACTCGCCTCGCGCGGATTGGTCTTGTGGCAGTGATCGACCAGCGCGCCCTTGATCACGCCATCGAACATGTCGCGTTGCACGCCCATCTGTCCCAGACCCGTGGGCAAGCCCAGTCGCGAGCACATCTGCCCGACGGCCCCCGCAATGTCCGCTGATTCGGCAAGGCGCATGGCATGCCGGAGGCGCGCCATTTTATTCTCCTTGATCACCGACGGGGCCGAGGCATTGAAACGCAACACTGCCGGCATGACGACCGCGTTCAACGTGCCATGGTGCAACCCGGTCCTGCCGTCGATCTTCAGTCCACCCAGCGGATGGGAAAGCGAATGCACCGCGCCCAGCCCTTTCTGGAACGCCATCGCGCCCTGCATGGAGGCGCTCATCATGTTGAGGCGTGCGTCGATGTCACGGCCGTCGCGCGTGGCTTTCTCGATGCTCGACCACGCGCGCTCGAGGCCGTCCAGCGCGATGCCGTCGGCCGGGGGATTGAAGGCCGCCGACAGGAAGGTCTCGACGCAGTGGGCGATGGCGTCCATTCCGGTCGCGGCCGTCAGGTACGGCGGCAGGCCGAGCGTCAGCAGGGGATCGCAAATGGCCGAACGCGGCAGCAGGTGCCAGGAATGAAAGCCCAGTTTCCTGCCGTCGTTGAGGATGACGATGGAGCCGCGCGCGACTTCGCTGCCCGTGCCGGCGGTGGTGGGCACGGCAATCAGCGGCGCGGCCGCATCCGTGATCCGGGTGCTTCCGCCTTCGATGGTGGCGTAGGTCCTCAGCTCACCGGGATGGGTGGCGAGTATCGCGACGCCCTTGGCCAGGTCGATGGAAGAGCCTCCGCCGACGGCCACCAGTCCGTCGCAGCCGGCATCGCGATACAAGTCGGCGGCACGCCGCACCATCGCTTCGGTGGGATTGGAGGGCGTGTCGTCGAACAAAGTGAACGCCATGCCGCCCAGCGCCGCCGTTGCGCGATCGACCAGTCCCGCCGCCACGACGCCTTTGTCGGAAACGACCAATGGCCGGCGGATACCGATGCGATCGCACTCGGGCCTGAGCTGGAGAAGCGATTCCGCGCCGATATGGATATGGGTCAGGTAGTAGATATAGGCCATGGTCTTCGTTTCGGAGAGGTGCAGAGATTGCAACTGAGGCAAGGACGCCGTCCCGGCAGGACGTTCAAATCCTATTGCCTGGCGGATTCGATCGGCGTCTCGGCCAGCCAAATGGTCAATGCATGATCCGCTTCTGCGTAGGTCTGTTTGATCTTTTCGAGCAGCGCCGCCAGATCCGCGCGATCCGCGGACGTCACCGGCGGCGCGTTCGCGCCAACCATGGATCGCGCCAGGTTTTCGAGGTCCTTGCACAATGCCGCGACCCGCGGAAATCCCATGCTCGCGGATGCGCCGCGCAGACTATGCGATGTTTCGGAAAGGGCATGCCAGTTGCCGGCGGAGAGCAGCTCGTCCATCAGCTTCATGCGCTCCACGGCCTTGGTCTGAAACAGGCGAATCAACCCGCCCACCGGGTCGTCCTCGGCGGACGTTTCCCCTGGGACGGAGGGAAGATAGCGAAGGTCCTGCAGTTGTTCGATATCGAGTATGGGCACGCTATCGACGCGCTGGTTGGGCATCGCGACCGCCGCCACGGCCGAGCTCGTCACCGGAATCGCGACAGGCGATTCGCGCCCGGTCCAGGGTGCCGCCAAGGTCCGGTTGTGGACGCGGTCAAGCAACTTGACGAGATCTGCCGGGCGAATCGGTTTGGAGAGGTAGTCGTCCATGCCCGCATTCAGGTAGTACTCACGATCGCCCGACAAGGCGTGCGCCGTCATGGCGACGATGGGCGGACACGATTTCCCTTCGCGCAACCCGCGTATTTCGCGCATGGCCTCGACGCCATCAAGCTCCGGCATGTGGATGTCCATCAATATCACGTCGAAGTCCTCCGCCACGGCGCGCTCCACCGCACCGCGCCCATCGTCCACGACCACGCTGCGATGGCCGAGGTTGTTGAGCATGCCCTGGATGACGCGCTGGTTGACTTCGTTGTCCTCCGCGATCAGTACGTCAAGCACGAAGGCCCCGCCCGGTCGAAGCGCCTGGGGCGCGACGCGCGAACGCGAACCGGTCCTTGCGGAGCCGGCTCGCGCGCCGGTCTGAAATTCGCGATCATAGACCGGCTCCGGGGTGAACGGCCGGGTGGCGATATCGTGGTTGGGTTCGTGGAGAATCGCCCGCATCAGTACATCAAACAGGCGCGATCTCCCGGCTGGGCGCATGATGAAAATGTCGTGGCGCAAGGACGGCTTGATGCCGCGTGCCGACAGTTCCGCGCGCGAGACGGTTGACTGAAGCAAAGACGCGACCGGCAGGTCACCGCGACGCGCGCGTTCGGCATCGTCCTCCGCGAGCGCGGTCTGCAGGGCGATGGCCTCGGGCGTCGGCAGCACCATGTCCGTCAGCAGCACATCAAACGGCGGTCCGCGCCGAAATGTATTGGCCGCTTCGTCGGGGGCGACCGCGACCGTGTCGAAGCCCCATCGTGAATAGCGGCTTACCTGGATTGGCCGGCGGCTGGCGTTGCGGTCCACGACCAGCAGGCGCTTGCCGACAAAGTCGAACACGTCGCGCTGCATATACGGCTTGAGCGGCCCGCGGGCAGTTTCGGTCAGGATGGTGAAGATGAATACCGAGCCCTGACCCTCGATGCTCTCGACGCGGATGTCGCCGCCCATCAATTGTGTCAGCCGCTTGCATATCGCCAATCCGAGCCCGGTGCCGCCGTACTTGCGTGTGGTCGAGGCATCGACTTGCATGAACGGCTGGAACAACCGGCCCGCGCGGTCGGCGGGAATGCCGATGCCGGTATCGCGGACACGGCCCTCGAGTTCAAGGCCGCCATGCGCGTTGCGGCGGGCGGTCAGCGTCAGTTTCACTTCGCCTTTCGCGGTGAATTTGATCGCGTTTGCCAGCAGGTTCAGCAAAATCTGCCGCAGGCGGGTGGCGTCACCCTGGAGGTAAAAAGGAACGTCATCGTTCATTTCAAACAGCAGCGCAAGGTCTTTCTCGCGGGCCTTCTCGGCGACCAGCTCAAAGGCATCCTCGACCACCAGCACCACTTCCACCGGCACGGACTCCAGCGTCATGTGGCCCGACTCGATCTTGGAAAAGTCCAGGACGTCGTCGATCAGCCGCAACAGTGTGTCTCCCGAGGCGCGGATCAGCCGGATGTAATCGCGCTGCTCATCGTTGAGCGTGGTTTCGGAGAGCAGGCTGGTCATGCCCAGCACCCCATTGAGGGGGGTGCGGATCTCATGGCTCATGGTGGCGAGGAACGCTTCCTTGGCGCGCGCCGCCTGCGTGACGCGAACATTGGCATCGACCAGTTTCATCTCGGCCTGCTTGCGATCGGTTACATCGGAAATCGAGCCGACAAATCGCACCGCCCTGCCGGAAGCGTCGCGCTGGGCGATCGCGCGCGTGCGAACCCACAGGTAGTCGCCATTCCGGGCGCGCACCCTGGATTCGAGGTCGAACAGCGGCGTATGGCCCTTGAAGTGGCTGATCATGTGGTGCATGAATGCGCCACGGTCATCGGGGTGAATGGTGGTTTGCCAGTCGAATTGCGCCGGGAATCCCCCTTCGGCATAACCGAGGATTTCCCGGAACCGCGGCGAGTAGTAACTCGCGCCGCCCCGCTTCAGTTCCACATCCCATATGCCCTGCTGCGACGAGCGTATGACCAGGTTCAGCTGCTCGCGTTGCTGGGCGAGTTCGCGTTCGAGGCGTTTGATGGGGGTGACATCGGTGATGGTGCCGATTAGTCCCTCGGCGCGGCCATCGGATGCGCGCAACACCTGCTTGGCGATGATGGTCTCAAACTGCTTGTCCTCCGAGTTGGTGATGAATGCCTCGGCCATTTCGTAGCCGGTCTCGGATTCAAGCAATTTCCGGTCGAGCAGTTCATTCTGCCCGGCGGCGGCCGCCGGCTGGAATTCACGATAGGTCTTGCCAAGGATTTCCTCGCGCTTGCGCCCGTGGAGTTGTTCCCACGCACGGTTGACCGACACGAAGTGACCGGCTGCGTCCTTTCGAAAAATGGGGCTGGGATTGAACTCGATCAGATTTTCCGTGAATTTTGTCTGGTCCTGGAGTTTCTTCGTCATGCTCGCGGCGAGTGCCTCGGCCTGTTCGCGCAGGCGGGTAAGCAGCCAGATCAGGCCGGCCAGCAGGACTGTGCCCAGCACACCGATAAGCAGGATTGTGCGTGGGGTGTTGTTCTGCAGCTTGCTTTCCAGCAGCGGCGTCGAACTGGCGCGCAGGCGCAGCGTGCGCTGTCCGAATTCGACCGGCACCTCGATCGTCATTTCCGGCGGCGCCGCGGTGGCTGCCCTATCCGCCGGCGCGTACACGCGTCGATCGCCATCAAACAATTCAAGCGTGACTGGATACGGCCGGGTTCGCGCCAGCTGAGACATCAGCAGGTTCAGGTCCACGATCCCGATTAGGTGACCTTGCGGCGTACCGGTGGAGGCCATGCGGCCGGGCGGGGCTGGATTGCCGCCGGCAAGCGTGACCATCGCCACTGGCGAATGGATCGCGGCGAGGCCGGGCAGTCTTCCCAGCGCGCGAGACAGCACGAGTCGACCGCTGCTGTCGGCCTGCCTGGCAGCATCGGCCAGCTCAGGTATCTCTTGCCATCGCCCCACCGCCGGTGCCGCCTGGCTGGCTGGGGACAGCACCCGGGTGAGTTCTCCCGCGCCGGCGGCGGACGTCGCCGGTGAATGGGGTGCATACTGTAGTGCGACCAGACCCGCATAATTCTCCGGCGCCGGCAATCTCGCATCGAAAAAGGCGTCCCAGCTTGATTGCTTCAGGTTTGGCAGCGCGACCAGGAGCGCGGCGGCGCCATGCATGAGGTCTTCGAAATCGCGCAACTGCCTGACAATGGCGCGCTGGTCGGACTGAACGATCTCCTGAAAGCGTGTCTCGGCGTCGGCGTGTAGTTGCCGGGCGTTCTGGTAGGCGGTCACCAAGGTGGACAAAAGCAGCGCCGCGAGGATAAACCAGGGCAGCTCAATCTTGCGAAGAGCGGCCTTCAACGTGTTGGGGTTATTCAGCGGTGCACTATCCATTCGGTTAGATTACAGGAACGGAGTCACGTTAAAAAGGTCGAACCTGCGCAAAATGATCGACAAACCATGAAAAATGGTTATAAAATTCAACGAGTTTGTAAATATACTTAAAGTGAGCCACCGTCGGCATGGGTATCAATTTGTTTCGGGCAAGCAGTTTTTTTCAGGCGACCGTCAACGGTTTGGCGGCGGCCTGTGCGTGCGCGACCCTGTTTTACATTCCGGCGGCAAACGCCAATATCTACTCGTTCAAGGACGAGAACGGCATTACCCATTTTACAAACATGCCACATCTCGATCGACGCTACAAACTGGTCTATCGTATTCCCACCGTCGGCCAGTACCGGCCAAACGCCTGGTCGGCCACCGCCCCGTCCCTGGTTGACATATCCCGTCTGGTGCCGATCATCAATGATGCGGCGCGGGCACACGGCCTCGATCCCAGGCTGGTTCACGCCGTTATTCGCGCGGAATCGGGCTATAACGCGAATGCCGTTTCATCGAAGGGTGCGATTGGACTGATGCAGCTGATTCCCGCAACCGCGCTGCGTTATGGCGTGCAGGACAGCTACGATCCCGGCCAGAATATCCAGGGGGGGACGCGCTATCTGCGTGATTTGATGAAGATGTTCAACGGCAATCTGGAGCTCGCCATCGCCGGTTACAACGCAGGGGAAAATGCTGTGATTCGTGCCGGTAATCGCATCCCGCCATATCCGGAAACGATGGCGTATGTGCCGAAAGTGCTTAACTTCTATCGCAGTCCGGACGTCAGCCGTTTCTGATGTCGCAACAAAGAATGCAAACGAAACGGGCCGCGATTGCGGCGCGTTTGTCGAGTGTGGCACCTGGACTTTCGTCAAGGCCGGTTCTGGACGGAGATTGTGATATCGCCCGCCGCCGAAGAATTTACCACGGAGACCACTGAGACCACGGAGAAATCCAGGCGTGGTTTTGCACTTCCTCCGTGTTCTCCGTGATCTCCGTGGTTCAAAGAGTTTTGTACTCGTCAATCGCCGACAGCCGCCGCTACCACGCCACTTGGTTCACTGCCTGCCTGTTGGCTTTCCCGTTCCGCGGCGTCACGGTCGTGCTGGTGGTTGCGTGCGAAGATCGTATAGAAAGTCGGCACGACGAACAGTGTCAGCACGGTGCCCAGCGACATGCCCCCCACGATGACCCAGCCGATCACCTGACGTGACTCCGCCCCCGCGCCGCGGGCCAGCGCCAGCGGAATTGCGCCAAGCACCATCGCCCCGGTTGTCATCAATATCGGACGCAAACGCAGTGTCGCGGATTCAATGACGGCCTCGCGCAGCGCCATGCCCCGTTCCTGCAACTGATTGGCGAATTCAACAATCAGGATGCCGTGTTTGGTGATCAGGCCGACCAGGGTGATGAGCCCGATCTGGCTATATACATTCAGTGAACCGCCGGTCAGCCACAACGCCAGCAGCGCACCCGTCATGGACAGTGGCACGGTGAGCATGATCACGAACGGATCGACAAAACTCTCGAACTGGGCGGACAGCACAAGGTAAATGAACGCGAGCGCCAGTACGAAGGTCAGGTAAATACTGCCGGATGAATCGCGAAATTCCCGCGATTGTCCCGACAGATCGTTCTGAACGGTTGGCGGCAGGGCGCGCTTGGAGGCGTCCTTCATGAAATCGATGGCATCCTTGATCGCATATCCCGGCGCCAGGTTTGCATCGATGCGGGCCGCGCGCAATTTGTTGAAATGATTGAGACTGCGCGGCGCGACCGACTCGCGTACCGTCAACAGATTGGAGAGTTGCACCATCTCGTTGTTGCGGCCACGAACGTAGATATTGGTGATGTCGTCGGGATTGGATCGGTCCACATCCGCGACCTGCACGATGACGTCGTATTGCTCGCCGTCCTGCTTGAATCGAGTGACCTGGCGTCCGCCGAGCATGGTTTCAAGCGTCCGGCCCACCGCTTCCACGTTGGCACCGACGTCGGCAATCTTGTCGCGGTTGACCGAAACCTTGAGTTCCGGCTTATTGAGGCGCAGGTCGGAATCCACGTCCATCAACCCTGGATTCTTGGCGGTCTCGGCGATCAACCGATCGACAAACTGCTGCAACTGCTCATAGGGCGCGGAGGTCATGATGATGAATTGCAGCGGCTTGTCGCGTCCCTGTCCCAGCGACGCCGGGCTAACCGCAAACGCATTCACGCCGGCCAGGTTTCGAAACTTCGGGATCAGATCGCGGGCAATTTCCTGCTGGCTGCGGGTGCGCTGATTCCAGTCCTTGAGTCGAAGAATGACGCGCCCATCGGACACCGTTGGAAAGCCGACAATGGAGTTATAGCGGACCATTTCCGGAATACCCTTGTAGATTTCCTCGACCTTCTGCACGTACCCCGAGGTATAGGCAACGGTTGATCCTTCCGGCGCCGAGACAATACCAAAGATGATCCCGCGGTCTTCAAGGGGAGCGAGTTCCTGTTTGAGGCTGAGAAACAACGGCACGGCCAGCAGAACAAACACGGACCAGAGCGCGACACCGATGAAACGCTTGTGCAGTACCGCCGTCAGCGTGCGCTTGTACCAAGCCGTCACCCGCAGCAGGACCGATTCGATCGCGTTGTAAACCTTGCCATGTTTGACGTCATGCTTGAGGATCAGCGAGCAGAGCATGGGTGACAGTGTCAGCGCGACAAAACCGGACACCACCACGGCGCCGGCAAGCGCCAGCGCGAACTCGATGAACAAGCGGCCGGTTCTCCCGGTCGCGAAGGCGAGCGGCGCATAGACCGCCGCCAGTGTGAGGGTCATCGCCACCACGGCAAAGGCAATTTCGCGCGCCCCCTTGATGGCGGCCTCAATGCGACCCATGCCTGCTTCCAGATTGCGGTAGATGTTTTCCAGTACGACGATGGCATCGTCCACCACCAGACCGATCGCCAGTACCATCGCCAGCAAGGTCAACGTATTGATGCTGAAATTGAATATGTACATCAGGGCGAACGCGCCGATCAGCGACACCGGGATGGTGATCAGGGGAATGATGGTGGCGCGAAGGTTGCGCAAGAAGAGGAAGATCACCAGCGCGACCAGCAGGATTGCCTCCCAAATCGTGCCAAACACGGCCCTGATGGCCTGTTCGATAAACAGCGATGTGTCGTAAATGACTTCCAGCTTCATGCCGGGCGGCAGGGATTGCTGGATTTCATCGGTCTCGGCGCGCACCGCAACGGAGAGTTCCAGCGGGTTGGCGGTCGATTGCTTGACGATGGCCAGCGTGGCCGCGTTGCGGCCGTAGTAGCGCGCGAGAATTCGCTCGTCGATGGGGGCGATTTCCGCGCGCGCCACATCGCGCAGCCGGACCGGATAGCCGCCCGCATCGCGGATGACGATGTTGTTGAACTGCTCGGGCGTCTGAAGATCCGTCTGCGCGAGCACGGAAAACTCCCGCGAGCGGCTTTCAATGCGGCCGGCCGGCACTTCCACGTTCTGTCGGCGCAGCGCCTCTTCGACATCCGCCGGGCTCAACTTGTAGGCCGCCAGCTTGCTTCGATCCAGCCAGATGCGCATGGATATCTTGCGCTCGCCGAAAATGCGCACGTCCGCCGCGCCGGGGAGCGTGGAAAAGCGCGGCTTGATATAGCGATTGGCGTAGTCGGATACCTCAAGCGGGGTGTGCTTGTCGCTATTGAAGCTGATGAACAGGATGGGATCGGCATCCGCTTCGACCTTGGCAATGATCGAGTCGTCAGCCGATTCGGGCAGGCGCCCGCGTACCCGGGCCACCTTGTCGCGCACGTCGGCGGCGGCGGAGTCCGGGTCGCGCGTGAGCTTGAACTTGATGTTGATCTGGCTGCGTTCGGCGCGCGACTGGGAAGTCATCACGTCAACCCCCTCGATGCCGGAAAGGGAATCCTCGAGTGGTTTGGTGACGGTAGACTCGACCACTTCCGCCGATGCGCCCTTGTACACGGTCTCGACGCTGACCACCGGTTCATCAATCTTCGGGTACTCGCGCACCGACAGCCGGCTATAAGAGATCAATCCGATCAACAGCACGCCCAGGCTCAATACGGTCGCGAAAACCGGGCGCTTGATGCATAACTCCGGCAAGGTCATGATTTCCCTCCCGCCTTCGCTCCCTCGCCGGTATTTCCAGCGCCTACTCGCGGTAAGGATGAATTCGTGTCCTCCCGGGCGGACTTGGATTCGGCCGGGCCTGGCCGGGAGTCTTCGGCAATCTTCACCTGGGAGCCGTCACGCAGTTTGAGTTGTCCGGCCGTCACCACCACTTCCCCCGCAGCCAGTCCCTGCAGGATTTCAACCTGCCCGCCGCGCCGCTGGCCGATCTCGACCTTGAATCGCTGCGCCCGTCCATCGACGACCTTGAACAGGTACTGATCGTCGCCGACCGGTATAAGCGACTGTTCGGGGACCGCGACGGAATCCCGTTCATCACTGAACAGCAGCCGCACACGGGCAAACATCCCGGGACGCAGGCGCGCCTCGGTGTTCTTGACCAGTGCACGAATGACAATGGAGCGGCCATTGGTATCGACCAAGGGATTGATCGCGTACACCTTGCCCTGGAAGGTCTGGTTTGGGAACGCGTCCAGGGTGATCTGCAGCGATTGCCCGGCGGCAACCTGCTTCAGGTAGATTTCGGGAATCCTGAAATCCACTTTCAGCGGGTCAATGCCCTCGAGATTGACGATGTCCTGGCCGTCCTTGACATAGTCGCCGATGCTGACCATGCGCAGCCCGACGATGCCGGCAAACGGCGCCTTGATTTCAAGTTTTGTCAGACGGGCCTGGGAAAGATCGTAGGTAGCCTGAGCAACCTTGAAGTTGCTCTCGGCCTCGTCACGCGCTTGCGCGGAGATGAATCCCTTGGTAAACAGGTCGCGCGAGCGCTCAAGGCGGCTTTTGCTGAGGCCAAGATTGGCCTCAGCCTGCGCCAGTTCGGCACGTTGCACCGACGTGTCGAATCGAATCAGCGTCGTCCCCATTTCGACGCGCTGCCCTTCGCGAAAGCCAATTTCGCTGATGCGACCGGACACTTCGGGGCGAATCGTCACCGATTCATCCGAGCGCAACGAGCCGACCGCGGTGAGTCCCTGTGCCATTCGAACGGATTTCACGCGGCTGGCTTCAATGGCGATACCGCCGCTCGCGGGTCCGGTCGCACCGGATCCCGGCCGGGGAGAGGCCGGTGCCGCACCTGCGGCCACATTGCCGCCCGCGTTTGCGCTGGTCTGCGATTTTCCTATCCAGTAGCCGCTGCCACCGATAAATAACAAGCCGGCAATCGTGCCGGCAATGAGCATATTTTTTTTCATTCTGGCAAAGGCAAGAGAAGTGGGGCGGCGGGGTTCGTACTGACCAAGCGGTCAATTATCCTCCGAAACGCCCCACCACAGGCGCATCGAAGCAGCGGCATGCTCACCGCGAGCGAAGTTCCCCGCTACGCTGGAATGTCCGGCGTTAACTGACCTTCAAGGAAGGAAATCTGGTCCTTCAACAGCAGTTTGCGTTTTTTCAGGCGCTTGAGCTGAAGTTCATCATGGATCGGTGTGGACACCAATACGCCGATGGCCAGGTCCAGATCCCGGTGTTCCTGTTTCAATTCGATAATCCGGCGCTCAATCGCCTCGATCGTTTCGACAGTTTCCATGTTCATGCCGGTGCGTGAGGCATTCACTATACCGCCGCCATCCACGGATTGCACGCCTTGGCGCGTGGTTGATTTTTTTGCCGGTGCGTAGTCAAATGGGGAAGTGAGGGGGGACGTCGTCTGGTGAGCGCATCACGACGGACATATAACAACGATGCTACCGATGGACGGGCACACGACCATGCAGGTTCGGCGCAACGATTTTGACGTAACCAATCGAATCCAGACGACCGATCCCATGGCGGTCCAGCGGGAAATCGCCCGCTTGTTCCGGTTGCTCTATCCGGGTGCCGCCCATGCGGTCATGGACACCGCATTTACCGACATGGCACGCCTTTACCGGGGGGATTACCCGGGATACCTGGCCTGCGACACGCTGTATCACGATGTCCAGCACGTCATGGACGTCACGCTCGCCATGGCGCGGCTCATGGACGGATACGAGCGGTCGCGCCGCAATACCCCGGCGCTCGGCGTGCGACTGTTTCAGCTCGGGATCATCGTCGCGCTGTTTCACGATATCGGCTATTTGCGCACCACCCAGGATACCGTCGCCAAGAATGGGGCCGAATACACACTCAATCACGTGTCGCGTGGCGCGGCCTTCCTGCGCCAATACCTGCCGCAGATCGGATTGGCCGAACTGGTGGTGGCGGGCGCCGAACTGGTGCATTTCACCGGTTTTGAAAAACGTGTCGGCGACATCCTGATCCAGGACCCGCTGCTGCGCATGCTGGGGAGCCTGCTCGGTTCCGCGGACATCATCGCCCAGATGTCGGATCGCTGCTACCTGGAAAAGTGCCGCGACCGGCTGTATGCGGAGTTCGTCGCAGGTGGCATTGCCGTCAAGAATACCGAAAAAGGCGAAGAGGTCGTGTTTCATTCCGGCGACGACCTTGTCCGCAAGACTCCGGCTTTTTTCGACACGGCCGTCAACCGCCTCGAATACGACCTGGGCGGCGCCTACAACTATGCCGCCACCCATTTTGGCGGCTTCAATCTGTATATGCATGCCGCCACCAAGAATGTGCATTTCGCCAAACAGATCAGTGCCAGCAATACCTACGAATTGCGCCGGACCCCCCCCGAGGCGCTGACCCCTTACGGCTCCTAGCCTCGCTTTTCCGCCCGATTGACGCGTTCGCGTGCTGCGCCGCAACACAGGCGGCGCTTTCCAAGCCAAATGGCTGCCTGTACCATGCGTCACATCGCGCGAGTTCTCCGGCAACCGGATGCCAGCAACGGCAATGGGGCGGATGAAGAGAACCGCGGTAGTCCACTTAGAACTGGAGAAGTCTGTTGAAGCCGACCGATATAGGCCGCCCCGACTATTTTCACAAGGTAGTCGATTGTCAGTGGGCATGTCCCGCCCATACCCCCGTCCCCGAATATATCCGCTTGATCGCCGCCGGCCGCTACAGCGATGCCTACATGGTCAACTGGACCTCGAATGTGTTTCCCGGCATCCTCGGCAGAACCTGCGATCGCCCCTGCGAGCCGGCGTGCCGGCGTGGCCGCGTCGAGGAAGTAAACGCCGACAAGCCGGAACCGGTGGCGATTTGCCGCCTGAAACGCGTCGCTGCCGACAACAAGGACGACATTCGCCACCGTCTGCCGCAGCCGGCCGCGAAAAGCAACGGCAAGCGCGTCGCCTGTGTCGGGGCGGGTCCCGCCTCGCTGACCGTCGCACGCGACCTGGCGCCGAATGGATATCAGGTAACGGTGTTTGACGGCGATAGCCGTGCCGGCGGCATGATTCGCAGCCAGATCCCCAAATTCCGCCTGCCTGAATCGGTCATCGACGAAGAGGTCGGCTATATCCTCGACCTGGGTATTGAATTCCACAGTGGTCAGCGCATAGACAGCCTGAAGCAGCTGCTGACGGAAGGATTCGATGCCGTCTTTGTCGGTTCGGGTGCGCCGCGCGGTCGAGATCTCGACATTCCCGGCCGCCAGGAAGCCGCCGCCAACATTCACATCGGCATCGACTGGCTGGCAAGTGTCTCGTTCGGGCATATCTCAAAAATCGGCAAGCGTGTCATCGTTCTGGGCGGCGGTAACACCGCAATGGATTGCTGCCGGTCTTCACGTCGCCTGGGTGGTGATGACGTCAAGGTGATCGTCCGCTCCGGCTTCGACGAGATGAAGGCGTCGCCCTGGGAAAAGGAAGACGCCCAGCACGAAGGCATTCCCATTCACAACTATCTTGTTCCCAAGGCATTCACGCACGAGGGCGGCAAGCTCACCGGCGTCACGTTTGAGAAAGTCGCGCCGCAAAAAGACGACAAAGGCCGCCGCGTGCTGGTCGCGACCGGGGAACCCGATGTGCACTTCGAATGCGACGACGTGCTGGTGGCGGTCGGGCAGGAAAATTCATTTCCGTGGATCGAGCGCGATATCGGCCTGGCCTTCGACCAATGGGGCATGCCGGTGGTGAACAAACTCACCCATCAGTCATCCTTGCCGAAAGTCTTCTTTGGCGGCGACGCGGCATTCGGTCCAAAGAACATTATCTGGGCGGTGGCGCATGGTCACGAGGCCGCCATTTCCATCGACAAATTTTGCCAGGGCGAGGACGTGGCGGATCGCCCGCCACCGATGGTGCACCTGCTCAGCCAGAAGATGGGCATACACGAGTGGAGTTACGACAACGATGTCTCGAACGACCTGCGATACAAGGTACCGCTGAAGGACACGACGATCGCGTTGAAGAGCATCAAGGTCGAGGTTGAACTGGGCTTTGACCGCAAGCTCGCGTTTTCCGAGGCGCAGCGCTGCCTGAACTGCGATGTACAGACGGTGTTCACCCCGCGCCTTTGCATCGAATGCGATGCTTGCGTGGACATCTGCCCGATGGACTGCATTACCTTTACGGAAAACGCCGAGGAAGGTGACCTGCGCGCGCGCCTCAGCGCGCCGGCGCGAAACCTCACACAAGACCTTTATGTGTCCGATGTCGTCAAGACCGGACGAATCATGGCCAAGGATGAGGATGTCTGCCTGCACTGCGGTTTGTGCGCGGAACGTTGCCCAACGGGCGCGTGGGACATGCAGAAATTCCTGTTGAACACCACCCAGGCCGGGCCCGCCTGTCGAAAGTCGCCGGCGCCTGAGCCGATGAAAGAAGCTGCAGAATGATGACCGCGCTTTCCGCCATAAACGACTTCGTCGTCAAGTTCGCCAATGTCAACGGATCGGGTTCCGCCTCCGCCAATGAGTTGTTCGCGAAAGCCATCATACGCATGGGCGTTCCGGTCAGTCCGCGCAACATTTTCCCGTCGAACATCCAGGGGTTGCCGACCTGGTACGAAGTGCGCGTAACCGAGAAAGGCCATCTGGGCCGTCGCGGCGGCGTCGATTTCATGGTGGCGATGAATCCGCAGACCTGGGACGGCGACGTCAAGGAACTTGAGCCCGGCGGCTACCTGTTTTACGACAATTCGAGAGAGATGCCGCCATCGAAATTTCGTCCTGACATCAATGTCATCGGCATGCCGCTGACGGAAATCAGCAACACCACCTACGCCGAAGCACGCGAGCGGCAGTTAATGAAAAACATCATCTACCTGGGGGCGCTGTCTTTCCTGCTCAGCATCGATGCCGCGGAAATCGTGAAGCTGTTCAGCGAGCAGTACAAAGGCCCTGGAAGGCATGACAGCGCTCGAGCAACTGAA
>JBDTSU010000029.1:0-19563 GCA_039930965.1 Betaproteobacteria bacterium | reverse complement strand
GCGGCATTCCGTTTTCGATCGCATGTTCCTTGATTGCCTCACGCACCAGGTCCATGCCGATGCCCGCCAGCGCGCTGACCCGCAACTCGGCGATTTTACCATCTTCATTGCGCAGGACTGACGGAACGGGGATGCCGTCAAGCTTGTCGATCTTGTTAAGCACGACGACTTGCGGAATCGACAAGGCGCCAATCTCTGCCAGCACCAGGTTGACATCATCGATTTGCTGCTCGCGCATCGCGCTTGCCGCGTCGACCACGTGCAACAGCAGATCTGCCTCCACGGCTTCGGTCAATGTTGCATGAAAAGCGGCAACCAGGCCATGCGGCAGATCGCGGATGAAGCCGACGGTATCCGACACCGTGGTGTGAATACCGGGTTCGATGTAGAGTTTTCGGGTGGTGGTATCCAGTGTGGCAAACAGTTTGTCGGCCACGTATGTCGCCGAGCGTGTCATGCGATTGAACAGCGTTGATTTGCCGGCATTTGTATAACCGACGATACCCACGTTAAAGGTTCCGGCGCGACGCCGTCCCGCGCGCTGGGTGCTGCGCTGGCGATCGAGTCTCCTGAGCTTCTCCTTGAGGCGCTTGATGCGCTCGCCCACCAGGCGCCGGTCAAGCTCAAGCTGTGTTTCACCCGGCCCGCCGCGCACGCCGATGCCGCCACGCTGGCGTTCGAGGTGGGTCCAGCCTTTCACCAGGCGGGTCATCAGGTGCTGCATCTGCGCCAATTCAACCTGCAGTTTGCCCTCGGCACTGCGGGCGCGCTGGCCAAAGATATCGAGAATGAGATCGGTGCGGTCGATCACCCGGGCGCCGACGATTTTTTCGATATTGCGAATCTGGATAGGCGAGAGCTGATGGTTGAACACCACCAGGTTGGCGTCGTGCGCCGCCACTGCCTCGGCGATTTCCTCGACCTTGCCGCGGCCGGCGAATGTCGATGCATCCGGTCGTGCGCGTTTGCCCGTGACCGTCTGCGCCACCGCCGCTCCCGCGCTGGTGACGAGTTCGATCGCCTCGGCAAGGCGTTCGTCGAAGAGCGAATCGTTGATGTCCAGACCGACCACAATCGCCTGACTGCGCAATGGCTGGTTGGAAATGTGTTGTGGTTTCATTGGGAGGCGGCTGCGCAACGTTCGCCGACGACCGTGCCCGGCAGAACTCGATTACCAGCCATTACGATATGGGGCTTGGCGGCAATTTCACAACCCACGGTCGCGAGACGCGGGAATCACCCGTGCCCCGGACGGCACGGCGCGATCAGGCCTCGCCGGGTGTCTCAAATGGAATCGTGACGGCGCGCGCGGGAACCACCGTGGAAATGGCGTGCTTGTACACCATCTGTGTCACGGTATTCTTCAGCAGCACCACGTACTGATCGAATGACTCGATCTGGCCTTGGAGCTTGATGCCGTTGACGAGGTAAATCGAAACGGGGACGTGTTCCTTGCGCAAAATATTCAGGAACGGGTCTTGTAGTAATTGCCCTTTGCCACTCATGTTCTTATTCTCCAGTTGCATGCTGATCGTCTGCTTCGAACCCGGGGGTTCAACGAATCGGTCTTGAAAGATGTCCGAAAAACTACTTTATCGCAAACCCGCTACTGCGCCAAGATTTACTTTATTACAGACATCACAATTGGCGCCGGGTTCCGGCATTTGGCGGGCCCAGGGGTGATATTCCCGCAAAATCGCGGCAAAGACAGGCGTTCCCGGCATGAAATCGGGACAAAACGTCAGGTGAACATCTTTTTTGAGCGAATTCTGCCGCGGCGACGCTGGTTTTCCTGACTTGCCGTCAATTTTTGGGGTTTCTTGTCGGCGTAAGGGTTGGCGCCCTGCTTGAGGTCCACGCGCAGCGGCGTGCCTTTCAGCTTGAAAGCGTCGCGAAATGCACTTTCCAGATAGCGCTTGTAACTGTCCGCCAAGTTGGCCAGCCCGGTTCCATGCACGATCACAACCGGCGGATTGTGGCCACCCTGGTGGGCATAGCGCAGCTTGGGGCGATTCAAGCCATTCATCGGTGGCTGATGTGCCGCCGTGGCCGCCATCAACGCGCGCGTAAGCTTCGGTGTCGACAACTTGGCCATTGCAGCGGCAAATGCCTGGTCAATCGAGCCGAACATCGGCATCACGCCCATGCCGTCCTTCGCCGAAATCAGGTGGAAATTGGCGAACTTCAGGAAATGCAGCTTGCGGTCGTACTCGGACTTGGTACGTTCGCGGGTGTACTCGTCGAGGTTGTCCCATTTGTTGATGCCCACCACCAGCGCGCGACCGGATTCGAGGATGAATCCGGCGATGTGCGCGTCCTGATCGGAGATTTCCTGGCGGGCGTCCAGCAACAGGAGGACGACGTTCGAATCTTCAATCGCCTGCAGGGTCTTGATCACGGAGAATTTCTCCACCGCCTCGAAAACCTTGCCCTGGCGACGGATGCCGGCCGTGTCGATGATGGTGTACTGCTTGCCGTTCTTGGTAAACGGGATGTAGATTGAATCCCGGGTGGTGCCAGGTTGATCGAATGCGATCACGCGATCTTCGCCGAGCATGCGATTGACCAGTGTGGACTTGCCAACATTGGGGCGACCGACGACCGCGATTTTGGGGTGATCGGGCTCCGGCTCGTCGACCGCATCGGGAAAGTGCGCGAGCACGTCCTCGATGAGCTGTCGCACGCCTTCGCCGTGCGCCGCCGAAATGGCAACGGGGTTACCCAGGCCCAACTCGTGAAATTCAGCGGAGACCACATCCTCCGCCATGCCCTCTGCCTTGTTGACGGCGACCGTCAATGGGATTCCGCGCGACTGGCTATCCTTGCGCAGGCGCTCGCCAATGATCTGGTCCTGCGGCGTCAGCCCCTGGCGGCCGTCGGTCACAAAAATGATGGCATCCGCCTCGGCGATGGCCTGCAAGGTCTGCTTGGCCATTTCGTGCATGATGCCTTCGGTGACGACAGGTTCAAAGCCGCCGGTATCGACAACCAGGTAGGGCTTTGAGCCACCGCGGCCATGGCCATAGTGCCGGTCTCGTGTCAGGCCCGGCAGGTCTGCGACGATCGCGTCCCGCGTCTTGGTAAGACGATTGAACAGCATAGATTTGCCGACGTTGGGACGACCGACGATAACGATGGTGGGTTTCATTGAGTCGGTCCGGGGCGAAGAAAACTACTTTACGGCGATGGAAAACACACCACCTTTGTCGGTTTGCGCGATGACGCGGTCACCGTTAGCCGAAAGCGACACGACGCGGCTGCCGTCGGTCGACGCGCGCCCAATCAGTTCGCCGTTGTCCGCCGACATGCCATGGATCAGACCGTCTTTGTCACCAATCAGTATCTTTCCCTTGACGACAATAGGCGTGCCCGGATCGCGCAATTGCAGTTTCTCCAGTTTCCAGACCGTCGCCCCATTGGTCTTGTCGAGTGCAAAGACATTTCCGGCGGTGTCGGCAACATAGACATGCTTCGCGTCGATGGCAACGCCGTCCGCACTGGAGATTTCCCGCGACCACAAAACGTTGCCATTGAGCGTCTCGACGCAGCCGGTGCGCCCCTGGTAGACCGCCGCACAGATGCGCGTGTCATCCAGAACCGGGAGACCGGCGACGTCGGCAATGCGCTCAAGTTCGGTGGCGCCACGTGCCAGCGAGATAGCGGCCTCCCAGATGGGTTTGCCGCTTTCAAGTTCAAGTGCGATTATTTTTCCGCCCGGGTAACCGGCATAAATGACGCCTCGATTGACAAGCACGCTCGCATTGGTGCGCAGCGTGAGCGCAGGCGCCGCACGCTGGAACACCCATTTGCGTTTGCCGTCGATCCGGTTCAACGCGACAATGCGCCCGTCTGCCGTTCGGACAATTACATTGCCGGACGCCACCGTGGGTGGCGCCAGCACCTCTCCCGACACCGAAGATTTCCATAACGAACGGCCGGCGGAATCAAGCGCGATGATATCGCCCTTGCCCGAACCGACCACGACGGTATCGTCATTCACGCCGACGCCTCCCGTCAGGTTGGCCTTGGCGTCCAGGCGGGTGACGATGCGGCCGCCTTCTTCCGACAGGGCATACACCGAACCATCGCGCCCGGCCGCATACACTTGTTTGTCGCCAAATCCCGGCACAAAAAGGTAGCCACCAGATTTGCCGACACTGGCCGACCACGCGATGGTCACCGCGTTGGCCCCTTTGAGTTCCGGTAGCGCCGCCGGTTTCTTGCTACTGCCCCACCCCATCCAGGCGCATCCGGAAGTGAGAACTACGACGCACAATAACAGCACGCGTGCAGGTCCGGCGCCAGTCCCAATCGCGGGCATCGTCATTGAATTCACTGTTTGTTTCCTTTGCTGTCCATGGCGTCCACCTTGGCGTCCACCGGTTTTGGCGGGCTGCCGCCAAATGCGTCGAGCTTGGCCTGGGAGATGGCTTTCAACGGGCTGCGATCGGTCGCTTTCTCAACCGCGATCTGGTAGGCCGCCCGGGCTTCGTCCCGCCTGCCTTGCACCGCCATAACGTCACCGCGCAGATCGGCAACCATTGAGGCATAGCCTTCATCCTTTACCTGGTCCAGCGCCTTGAGCGCGTCATCGTACTTCTTGTCGTCAAGCAGCACCGCGGCCAGGCGAATTCGTGCCAGCGCTTTGTAGGTGTCGCGGCCATTGTCGACGACCCATTGCAGATGATTCCTTGCGGAGGCCAGATCGCCGGCATCGAACGCCGCCTTTGCAGCCAGCAGCTTTGCGTCGGTCGCCTGGAATGTGCGGGGATACGCGTCCGCCATCGCGGTCGCGGCTTCAGAGAGTTTCTTGCTGTCTTTGCTGGCCGTGACTTCCTGTGCGGTCTTCTCAACACTCTTGAACAGCACTTCGGCATCGGCATGCTGCTTGGCCTCGTAGTAGCGCCAACCTTGCATGCCCGCAGACCCGATCACCACGGCGCCTACACCTGCATATACCCAGTTGCCCCACTTGTCCCACCAATCCTTGAGCGCATCGATGCGTTCCTGTTCTTCCAAATCGTAAGCTGCCATGAAGTTCTGTCCAGTCTCTTTATGCGTGATCAATATTTGTGTCGAAGTGCGCCAAGGTCGACGATCAGGCGGTCGCGCTTTCCCATAACCTGCCAACCACCTCGTCCAGCGTCAGCAATGCCTGTTCACCTTTTTCACCGGATGCGCCCGTGTCCCGAAGCGACTTGACGCTGACCTTGCCTGCTGCCGCCTCATCCGCGCCGAGAATAATAGCAAAGCGGGCACCACTGGCATCGGCTTTCTTCATTTGCGATTTGAAGCTCGCATTCTTGCCATCCGCAGTGCCGTGCACGGCAATCGCAAGGCCGTGGTCGCGCAATTGCTCCGCGATGCCAAATGCCTTTTGCTCATTTCCGTCGGAATACACCACATACGCGTCCAGCGATTCCAACGCCGGTGGCGGGTTTTCCGCCAGCAGCAGCATGACACGATCCACGCCGATGCCAAAACCGCAGGACGGCGCCGGTTTGCCCCCCAACTGTTCAATCAAGCCATCGTATCGACCACCACCGGCAATGGTCAGTTCCCAATCGGGGCCTTTGCCAATGAACTCAAAAACAGACCGGTTGTAATAATCAAAGCCGCGAACCAGCCTCGGGTTCACATTGTATTCAAGCCCCGCCGCATCCAGGTGCTGCTTCAACCCGCGAAAGTGGGCTTGCGCCGCATCGTCCAGATAGTCCATCAAGCGCGGCGCCGAGTCCACCAGCGCCTGCATGGCCGGGTTCTTCGTGTCCAGCGTGCGCAGGGGATTGGTATGCAAACGCCGCCGGGCATCCGCATCGAGTTGATCCTGGTGCGCTTCAAAATACGTTACCAGCGCCTCACGATGCGCCTTGCGTGCATCAACGTCGCCGATCGAATTGATATGCAATGCCACATCCTTGAAACCCAGGCGCTGCCACAAGCGAGACAGCATCACGATTTGTTCGGCGTCCACGTCCGGCCCCGCGAAGCCCATCGCCTCCACATCGAACTGGTAAAACTGCCGGTAACGTCCTTTTTGCGGGCGTTCATGGCGAAACATAGGTCCCCAGGTCCAGATGCGCTTCGGGCCGTCATATAGAATATTGTGCTCGATGGCGGCGCGCACCAGGCCGGCTGTTGCCTCGGGCCGAAGCGTCAGCTTCTCTCCGTTCATGCTGTCTTCAAAGGAATACATCTCCTTCTCGACGATATCGGTCACTTCGCCAATCGATCGCACAAACAGCGCCGTGGGCTCAACGACCGGAGAACGCATGAGGTGGTAGCCGTATTGCTCGAATACCTCGCGTGTCGTGTCCTCAAGAAACTGCCAAAGCGGCGCATCTTGCGGCAGTAGGTCGTTCATGCCGCGGACGGCTTGCAGGGTTTTGCTCATGCGATGCGGACGGGAAGAATAGCGAAGTACTGCGGAAAACACGCTATTTTACAGGGCTTTAGGGCAAGACCGCCATCTCATTCGCGGGCTATTGGGGATTAGTGCAGGTCCGAGACGGACACGGGTTACTGCCCTACATCGTGTGACAAGTCCAGGCACGGGCGCCACGCTTCAGGCATCGGCGTCCCGCCGGCGAGCCAGTGCAAGTCCGCCACCGTCAACATGCCTGAACTGTATCCCGCATGAAGGCGCTCCAAGTGGCCTTCACGCCAAGGCTTTGATCGGAATTTCTTTCTTGCGCGATCTTGATTTGCGCTCAGCCCCTGGCCGATAGTTCTTCCTGACATAGTCATCGACGAGCGCCTGGAATTCCTCGGCGATGCGCTCACCCTTGAGGGTCACGGCCTTCTCGCCATCGATGTATACCGGTGCAACGGGGCGCTCGCCGGAACCCGGCAGCGAAATACCGATATCGGCCAACTTGGACTCGCCCGGGCCGTTTACCACGCAGCCCATGACCGCGACGTGCATTTCTTCCACCCCGGGAAACGCCTCTTTCCATAAGGGCATCTGCTGGCGCAGGTAAGTCTGGATTTTCTCTGCAAGCTCCTGGAAGAACGTGCTGGTGGTCCGCCCACACCCCGGGCACGCCGCGACCATCGGCGTAAATGAACGCAACCCCATGGTCTGCAGGATCTCCTGGGCGACAATGACCTCCCGGGTCCGATCGCCGTTGGGCTCCGGCGTGAGGGAAATTCGAATGGTGTCGCCAATGCCCTCCTGCAACAGTACCGATAGCGCAGCCGTCGAGGCGACGATGCCTTTGGAGCCCATTCCCGCCTCGGTCAGTCCCAGATGCAACGGGTAATCGCAACGCCGGGCAAGATCGCGATAAACGGCGATCAAGTCCTGCACCGCACTCACCTTGCAGGAAAGTATGATCTTGTTGCCGGCCAATCCCTGTTCCTCGGCCTTCGCGGCACTCTGCAGGGCCGAGACGATCAGGGCTTCGCGCATGACCGCATCCGCCTCGAGGGGATGGGCGGATTTTCCGTTGTCATCCATCATGCGGGCAATCAGTTCCGGGTCCAGCGAGCCCCAGTTCACGCCGATGCGAACCGGTTTGCCGAACTTGATGGCCGCCTCGATCATTGCGCCAAACTGGTCGTCGCGGCGGCTGCCGTGGCCAACGTTGCCGGGATTGATACGCAGCTTCGCCAGCGACATTGCGCAGTCCGGCACCTCGGTCAGCAGCTTGTGGCCGTTGAAGTGAAAATCCCCGACCAGCGGCACATCGACACCCATCGCGTCGAGTGCGGCACGGATTTTCGGCACCGCGCGAGCTGCCTCCATGGTATTTACGGTAATACGAACCACCTCTGAACCCGCGCGCGCCAAGGCCGCGACCTGCGCGGTCGTCGATGGGACGTCTTCGGTATCGGTGTTGGTCATCGATTGCACCATCACCGGCGCGCCGCCGCCCACGGCGACCGGGCCAATCATGACTAGCCGCGAAGGGCGGCGACGAATGCTTTCAAACATGCTGGTTCCCGTTGCTGTACTGCTGGTGAATACGCTCCTGCCGGCGGTGTCGTGCCGTCCCGATGCTTTCCGGCTACTGGACTGTCGCGCGCGCAACCGCCCCGCGCGTAAACGGGTCAAGGTCGAATTCCCGTCCATTGAATGCCATTCGCGTCGACTTTGCATTGCCGATGACGACGACAAACGGCGCACGGCCCGAAACCTCTTCGGCGTCGCCTGCCTTGAACCGGCGCGACAGTATCGTCTTTCCACTGGCGTCAACGACTTCCACCCATGACTCACCGCTGAACGTAAATCCGAGCGCGGCATTTCCCGGGATCGGCGGTGGTATGCGCTCGCGGGCGGGTTCGCTGGCGGGGGCGACCGATGCAGGGGGCGATAAGACAGCCGGCGTCACGGCAGGCTGCTGCACCAGGTTTGCCAGCCCGGCACCGGCAATATCCACCGTTGCCGGCAGAGGAACGGATTGATTTGTTGTTGCGACATCGGTGCTCGCCGGCGCGGAGACCGGCGGCAGCGCGTTTGCCGGCGGGCCGGCCGAAACGGACGGTTCCGGGGAAGGAATCAAAACAGAGAGTGCGGTTGACGCGGACGTGCGTCCGCTGTCGCTGCGAGCGAGAAACACGTACTGCCACCAATACCAGACGGCGCCCAGCAACAGCAGGAACACGACGCCAATGGCCAGCGCGCGCGCACGCGGGTTGGCGAGGTCGCCACCCGGCACCGGTACTTTGATGTTCTGCTGGCTGGGAACCACCTCCGAAGAGGCCTTGACAGCAGCTGCGGCGCTATGCGTGCGTTCGAGCAAAACCAGTACTTCATCCGCATTCAAGGCGACCGCTTTCGCGTAGTTGCGCACGAATCCACGCAAAAAAGTGCCTGTCGGCAAGGCTGCAAAATCCGAACTCTCGAGCGCGACAACCTGCTTCAGGCCCATGCGCAGCTTGGTCGCAATATCTCCCGGGGAAAGTCCCAGCTTTTCCCGGCCCACTTTCAGCAGCGCGCCCACCGATGCCGGCGCGACTGGCGTAGCGGCCTGTGTCGATGGGTGTTGATCGGGTGCGGTCGGATCATTGGACGCAATGACCTCGGCGCGCGCGACGACGGGGTCCTTTGGTTCGGGCGTTTCAGTAAGGGTGGACATCGGGCGATTTTCCGGCATGGACAGTTATCGCAGATCGGTCGCGGCAAGCGTTTGCGGCGAATCCGGAAAGCGGCGACGCAATTGCTGGATATAGCTGATTTCCGCCATTTTGTCGCCGGTGGCGCGGGCAATGCGCACGCCCAGCAGCAACGCATCCGCGCTCGACGCCTGCATGACCTGCATATGTCTCACCAGCAACGCTTCCGCGTCCTTCACACGACCTTTCGCGAAAGTGAGATCCGCGAGTTCCAGCAGTGTCGGCGGGTAAAGAGGTTGGCGTTGCAATGCGGCGCGAAACTGCGTTTCGGCAGTGGCGAGGTCGCCTGACTTGCGGGCACACACACCCGAGTTGTGCAGGGCACGCTCCGGACTGTTGTAGAGCGGGTCTTTCAATGCCGCCTGGAAATATTGCATTGCCTGCGAAGGATTCTGCCGCTGGCATACAAACCAGCCATAGTTGTTCAGTGTTTCCGCGTCATTTGGGGCGAGCTTCAGGGCCTGCTCAAAGGCCTGTGACGCTTTTCCATCCTCCCGCAACTGCATGTAGATGATGCCCAGCATGTTGTAAGCGGGCGCATGTGTCGGCAAGACCGCGACGGCTTGCTGCGCGGCATCCAGTGCGACGCTCAAGTTACCCAGCCGGTAGTATTCGCCGGCTCTTTCGGTGTGAATCTGCGCACGCTGCGCGGGGCCGCTGCTGGCAGCCTGCTCGGCAACCTTGATTTCCACGGTCGTCTGCGACACACAAGCCGCCAGCAGCACGGACACAATCGAATATCCGGCGGGTCCGAACCAGGATTTTTTCAAAAAGTATTCCCCCATGGTAATGGTCAGTTGCATTGGTTAGGCGGCGGCACGCACCACCTTGACGACGTGCGAAACCTGTACGCGATTGGACTTGTCGACGACCTGCCCCGCCAGTTGCCCGCAGGCTGCATCGATATCGTCGCCACGGGTCTTGCGTATAGTCACCACAAAGCCGGCATTTTGCAGGACTTCGCGGAATCGATGGATGGCATTGTTGCTGGAACGCCGGTACGGCGCCCCCGGAAACGGATTCCACGGAATCAGGTTGAACTTGCACGGCAGATCGGCGACCAGCGTCACCAGTTCATGGGCTTGCGCCACCGAGTCATTGACGCCGTCGAGCATCACATACTCGAACGTCACGAAGTCGCGCGGCGCGGCCTCGAGATAGTCACGGATGGCGGACAGCAATTCGGCGAGCGGATATTTCTGGTTTACCGGCACCAGCACATTGCGCAACGCGTCGTTGGGCGCATGCAGCGAAACCGCGAGGGCGACCGGGCAACGCTCCTTCAGGCGTATGAGGTTCGGCACGACGCCGCTGGTTGACAGCGTGACCCGCCGGCGGGACAACCCATATCCATGGTCATCCAGCATGATGTCCATGGCCGCGGTGACATTGTCGAAATTCGCCAACGGCTCGCCCATCCCCATCATCACCACATTGCTGACGATGCGATCGCCCTTGGGGTCGCGGCCCATCGCACGGTTGGCCCACCACAACTGGCCGATGATTTCGGCACTGGTAAGATTGCGATTGAAGCCCTGTTTGCCGGTCGAACAAAATGTGCAATCGAGCGCGCAACCGACCTGCGAGGACACACACAGCGTACCGCGCTCGTCCTCGGGTATGAAAACGACTTCAATGCCATTGCCGGTGCCCACATCCAGCAGCCATTTGCGGGTGCCATCACTGGACGCCTGCGCCGACATCAGGGACGGCGGCACAATGGCGGCCACACCTGGAAGCTTTTCGCGCAATGACTTCGCGAGATCGGTCATTGCCTCGAAATTGTCCACGCCGAAATGATGAATCCAGCGGAACACCTGTTTGGCACGAAACGGCTTCTCCCCCAATCCGGCGAAGAAAACCGTCAGCTCCGGCAAGGTCATGCCGAGGAGATTGGGTTTGTCGCCTTTAGCGTGACGGGGAACAGCCATTGCTTCAAGTGCCTAGCGCGAGTACACGTTGAGCGCGGGAAAATAATAGGCAATTTCCACCGCGGCGGTCTCCGCCGCATCGGAGCCATGCACCGCGTTGGCGTCGATGGAGTCGGCGAAATCGGCGCGGATGGTGCCGGGTGCGGCCTTCTTCGGGTCGGTCGCGCCCATCAGGTCACGGTGCTTCAGAATCGCGCCCTCGCCTTCCAGCACCTGGATCATCACCGGTCCGGAGATCATGAACGTGACGAGGTCATTAAAGAACGGCCGCGACTTGTGCACAGCATAAAAACCCTCCGCTTCCACGCGGGAAAGCTGTGTCATGCGCGCCGCCACGATCTTCAAGCCGGCTTTTTCGAATCGGGCGTAAATCTCGCCAATGACATTTTTGGCGACCGCATCGGGTTTGATGATGGAAAGCGTACGTTCAATTGCCATTTCAGGAATCCTTGATAACTTGATGAAAACGTTAAATTTTATCACGGAAAGACCACTGAATTGGCAGTAATTTCGCCTATTTGCGCACCAACTGCAGAAGATTCTTGCGGCGAAGGATGACGAAATCATGTCCCCCGGCTTGATGCGGCCGGTCGGATAGCGCAGCCCTGAACAATTGCAGCGCCCACTCGGCCAATTGCGCCTGCGAGGGGAAGGTGTTCGTGTGATCCCCGCGATCGAGCTGCCAATGCAGCCAGTGATACAAGGCATTGACCTGCCTCGTCAGCGGCAACTCATCGAGCAGGTCCGCGAACGCGTCGCGGCCATCCCATTTGAGGTCGATCGCCGCGAGCGCCGATAACATCTCATCCGCCTCGGCCGCATGACGCCCGATCCGGGCAAGCGACTCACGATAGTGCGGAAAGCGTTCTTCCAGCGTCGGCATCAGTGCATGACGAATGAAATTCCGCGTGTAGGCCATGTCGGTGTTTGACTCGTCGTCGATCCACTCAAGTCGGCGCTCACCGGCGTACACCTCAATATCGGCGCGGGACACACCCAGCAGGGGGCGCATCAAGGTCAGCCCGTCACGCAAGGGGCGCCATTCCCCCATTCCTGCCATGCCCTTCAAACCCGTTCCGCGCAGGATCTGGTGCAACACCGTTTCGGCCTGATCGTCGGTGTGCTGGGCAAGTGCAATGAGATCTGCATCGACCTTGTCGAATGCAAGATAGCGCGCATCGCGGGCCAGCGATTCAACGCCTCCCGTCAACGCGAGATCAATTTTGACGGCCGCAACTTGCAGCGGTATGGCGCGTTCCGCGCACAGCGACTCGCAGAACGTGGCCCACTCATCCGCGTTCGGGCTAAGCCCATGGTGAACATGAATGGCGGAAAGTCGCATACCCCATACAACACGCACCTGTGCCAGCAGATCAAGCAGCACCACTGAGTCCATTCCACCCGACAACCCGATGCAAATGCGCCGCCCTGTCGCGTTATGACGGCGAAGAATGTCCTCGATGGCTGCCGGGAGCAGGTTGGAATGGCTCATATCTCTCGGTGGCAGTGGCGTCGCCGCAGCGGAGGGGCAATCATTCGCCCGCGCCTGCGCGGTCTCTCAAACATTCTCGGCCGGCCGTACCCACGCCGGATTTTGAAGTGGGAATTTCGCCTGATTAACCTGAAAGTTCCTTGTACTTGCCGATTTCCAGCAGTTTCTTCTGTCGATCCTGCACCAGCTTGTCCGGTGTCTTTTCGGCGAGCGTCTTGAGGGAATCGGCGATGGCCTTTTTCAGTGTTAGTGCCATTGCCTGCGGATCGCGGTGCGCGCCTCCCAGCGGTTCGCTCAGCACCTTGTCCACCAGTCCCAGCGATTTCAGCTTCGGTGCGGTGATGTTGAGTGCCTCGGCGGCCTCCGGGGCGCGCGCCGAATCCTTCCACAGGATCGCCGCGCACCCTTCCGGCGATATCACCGAGTATGTCGAGTACTGCAACATGTAGGTGACATCACCGACGGCAATGGCCAGCGCGCCACCGGATCCGCCTTCACCGATTATCGTGCAGACGATCGGTACCCGCAGGCCTGCCAACACATAAAGATTGTGACCGATGGCCTCGGACTGGCCGCGTTCCTCGGCGTCGACACCCGGATAGGCACCGGGTGTGTCGATAAACGTGACAATCGGAATGGCGAATTTTTCCGCGAGCGTCATCATCCGCAGCGCCTTCCGGTAGCCCTCGGGCTTGGGCATGCCAAAGTTGCGGAACTGTCGCTCCTTGGTGTCGCGTCCCTTCTGGTGGCCGATCACCATCACGCTTTGTCCGTTGAATCGTGCCAGTCCGCCGACGATCGCCGCATCATCGGCAAACGAGCGGTCGCCGTGCAGTTCCTCGAAATCGGTCATGATCAAGCCGATGTAGTCGAGCGTGTAAGGGCGCTGCGGATGTCTCGCCACTTGTGAAATCTGCCAGGCGGAAAGCTTGGCGTAGATATCCTTGGTAAGCGTCTGGCTCTTCTTCGCCAGTTTGTCGATTTCCGCGGAAATGTCGACGGCGGAATCGTCCTGCACGTAGCGCAGTTCTTCGATTTTTGATTCCAGCTCGGCAATTGGCTGCTCAAAATCGAGAAAGTTGAATTTTGGTGTGCTCATGCGCGAGTTTTTGTTGGCGCCGACGTTCCGGCAAGGCGACCAGGATGTTTTCCGAATCGGCAATGATACCAAGTCTGATGGTTATAATTCGCCCATGGCAAACCGGCTCACCAAAATCACGACTCGCACCGGAGACGATGGCACGACCGGCCTCGGCGACGGTTCCCGCGTTCATAAAGGCGCACTGCGCATTCAGGTGATGGGCGATATTGACGAGCTCAACAGCGTGCTCGGCGTACTGCTCGCCGAGTCCCTGCCGCCGGTCACCCGCGAACGGTTGATGCGAATCCAGAACCATCTTTTCGATCTGGGCGGCGAGACCTGCATACCTGGGCATCGGGTGATGTCCGATGTCCACGTCACATTCCTGGACGAGGCGAGTGGCGAACTGAACGCCGATTTGCGCCCATTGAAGGAATTCATCCTGCCCGGCGGCGCACGCGCCGCGGCCATCTGTCATGTGGCGCGCACGATTGCCCGGCGCGCGGAACGATCGATGGCAACGCTGGCGGCAGGCGAAACCGTTTCCGCGAGCGCGCTGAAGTACCTCAATCGTCTTTCGGACTACCTGTTTATCCAGGCGCGAGCACTGAATCGTGACGCCGGTGTCGCCGACGTCCTCTGGCAGCGCGATCCTGAACCGGCCCGGACCAAAGGCAAGGCGGCGACCTGAAAATGTCCGAGTCTACGGGAAACGACCGGCTGGCCGGCCTTCTTGCCCAATGCGGTCTGGGCGACCGGAAGGCGTTTGCTGACCTCTACGATGCGACAAAATCGAAACTGTTTGCGGTTTCCCTTCGTATAGTCCGTGAACGGCATATTGCCGAGGAAGTGCTTCAGGACAGTTTTGTGAACATCTGGAACAATGCGGCGAAATACGCTACCGCCAAGTCGGCGCCTATGACGTGGATGACCGCCATCGTCCGTAACCGCAGCCTCGACATCGTCAGGCGTCCCCTGGTCGAGGTCGCCGATGAGGATGACTACTTTGCGTTGAATGCGGAGGACCAGGCGCCGGGACCTCAGGAACAACTCGCCTCCCTACGCGACCAGGTGAGGATCGAGCGCTGCATGAAAGGGCTTGACGCCGAGCAGCTGCAGACGATTTCGCTGGCGTTCTTCCACGGTCTCTCGCATTCCGAGGTGGCCAACCATCTCGGCCGCCCGCTTGGCACGGTAAAGACCCACATTCGCCGCGGCCTGCAAAAATTGAAGGGATGCCTGGAATCATGAAGCTGGCCAAACCCGATTTGCGCGACCGGCTTGCCGCGGAATTTGTGCTTGGCACCATGAACGGGCGCACGCGCCGGCGCTTCCAGGAATACATGAAACGTGACCCCGCACTGCAGTCCGACGTTTCACGCTGGGAAGCACACCTGATGCCTCTTGCCGGGCGGATGGCCGCGGTGGACCCGCCAGCGCGCGTCTGGCGGCGCATTGAGGCGGCGCTGGACGGATCACGGTCGATGGCAGCGGCAAAGGCGAAGCCCGGATTATTGCAAAGCCTCGGGCTTTGGCGGGCCGTCGGTCTCGGCGCGACGGCGCTTGCGGCCGTCTTGCTGGTCACCGTCGCCAGCCTGAAGCCGCCGGTCGAACAGGAGCCGATGCTTATGGCAGTGCTTGCGGAAGACAATTCCGACGCGCGCGTGTATATCGAACAGCCGAAGTCGAACCTGTTGATGGTGAAGATGATTAAGCCGTGGAAACAGAATCCCAGCCTTGCACATGAACTGTGGGTAATTCCCAGAAACGGCGCACCGCGTTCCCTTGGCGTCATCAACGCCGCGACCGACACGAAAATCAGCCTGGCCGGCCTGGATTCAAAGCTGGCCGACGGGGCGCTGCTGGCGGTATCGCTTGAACCACCGGGTGGGTCACCGTCCGGCGTGCCGACCGGCAAAGTCGTCTGCAAAGGGTCTATTGCGTGGATGCCTCCAAAGACGCAAAAGGCGCCGGCGCAGATCTAGCCTGCATATTTGGCGGGTCGGCCCCGTTTCATTGCCGCGCGACCGCGATCCATTGCGTCACAGATTTGAGCGACCGCTTTTATGAGGCGCGGCCCCGGCCGAAACGCGTAATCGGCCGTGATGCCGTAAATTCTGCCCTCGCGAATGGCCGGCAGGCCAGCGTATACCGACCAATTCAGCGGTTGATCTGCGTCGCGGGATCTTCCGAACAGAATTGCATCAGGTTTTCGCACCAGCATTTCTTCGCGTGACGGTTCGCTCGTCACGCCCGGCCGGTCGGCAAAGATGTTCATTCCCCCGCAGAGGCTGATCATCTCCGAAATGACATGGTCGCCGTTGATGGTCATCAGTGGATTGCGTGAAATCTCGACGAAGGCCCTTATCAGCGGTTTGCCCGCATTGGCCACCCGCAGCGCGGTCAATTGCCGCTCGTAGGCTTCGGCCGCCACGCCGGCGGGCGCCGGCCGCCCGAGCAATGTGCCGATGGTTCGCAATCCACGCGGCACGTCTGCGAGCCGTTTGATCTCAATCACAGATACTCTGATACCGAGCGCATTCAGGCGGGCAATGTCTGCCGGCCGGGTGCCATCCTTCCACGCTAGCACCAGATCCGGCTTCAAGGCGATGAGACTCTCCCACGACAGCCCGGCCGCGTCGGCAATCTGCGGCAGCGCGCGCGCCTCGGCAGGATAGTCGCTATAGGCCGAAACACCGACCAGCCTGTCGCCGCCGCTAGCGGCAAACACCAGTTCCGTCAGCGACGGCGCCAGCGTCACCACGCGCGCGGCCGGTGCAATCGAGGCGAGCGATTGCGGGCCTGCATCGCGTATCAATCCGACGGGCTGCGCCGCCACCCACGATGCTTCAAGCATGCAAAGCGCCAGCCACGCAATGCGGCCCAACCCGGCGGACATCAGGTCAATGCGCCACGCGTTGCATGTACCCTTGACGCGAGGGCACGCCGTTGCTGGTAGGCGTCGCGGGCGATCGCGACATCCTCCAGAAAATAGGGCAGCTCCTGCAAAGTGATCGCCTGTTGAGCGTCCACCAGGGATTTCTTTGGCGCCGGATGCATGTCCACCAGCAACATGTTTGCACCGGCGATAACGCCCTGCACCGCTACATGGAATATGTCCAGAATGCCGTCGGGTGATGCACCGCGCATACCGACCGAATGCGAAGGATCGACGCACACCGGCATGCGCGTCAGGCGGTGAACCACCGGCACGTGCGCAAAGTCGACCAGATTCCGGTGCGGGTCGCCGAAATTGGTCTTCATGCCGCGCAAGCCGAAGACAATCTTGGTGCTGCCTTCCGACGCGCAATACTCCGCGGCCATGAGTGATTCATCAAGCGTGATGCCGAAACCCCGCTTGAGCAGAATGGGATGCTCCTTCTGTCGTCCCACTGCCTTGAGTAATTCAAAGTTCTGGGTATTGCGCGTGCCGATCTGCAACATCACGCCCGTCGGATTGCCGGTCCGGTTCAGGGCCTCATTGATCTCATCGATGTGGGCGTTGCAGGTGACCTCCATCGAAACTACCCTGATGCCGTGCTTGCCGGCAAGGTCGAACACCCACGGCAGGCACTCCTTGCCCATTCCCTGAAATGAATAGGGGCTGGTACGCGGCTTGTACGCGCCCATGCGCGCACAGACCTGGCCGTGATCACGCAGGCTCGCAAAGGTTTGTTCGACATACTCGCGGGTGTCCACCGCGTTCAACCCCGCAAAGGTATGCAGGCTGTCCTGCGAAAACGTAACGCCGTTATAGGTGAATCCGGTATCGTGCTCGTCGGCCTGGTGGCGGCCGAGGATTCGCAGTTCAATCGCCATGGCTATTCCGGTGTATTCTTGCGACGCTCGCGAACTGCGGCAGCCAGCTGCTGAAGCAGTTTTTCGGTGTCTGCCCAGCCGATGCAGGCGTCGGTGACCGACACGCCATATTCAAGCGCCTTGCCGGGCGAGATATCCTGGCGGCCGGGATTCAGGTGACTTTCGACCATCACGCCAACAATACGTTGGTCACCGGCGGTCAGCTGCGCCGCGACATCGGTTGAGACTTCCATCTGCTTCTGGTACTGCTTGCTCGAATTCGCGTGCGAAAAATCGATCATCACCCGCTGCGCGAGGCCGGACTTGGCCAGTTCGTCGCAGGCGGAATTAACACTGGCGGCATCGTAGTTCGGCGCCTTCCCGCCTCGCAGGATGATATGGCAGTCTTCGTTACCAGCGGTCGAGAAGATCGCCGAAATTCCCTCCTTGGTGACGGACAGAAAGTGATGAGGCGCGGCCGCCGCCTTGATGGCGTCGACCGCGATCTTCATGTTACCGTCGGTGCCGTTCTTGAAACCGACCGGACATGACAATCCGGACGCCAGCTGGCGATGCGACTGGCTTTCGGTGGTTCGCGCGCCGATGGCGCCCCACGCGATCAGATCGGCGAAATACTGTGGCGAGATCAGATCCAGGTATTCGGTGGCCGCCGCGAGGCCCAGTTCATTGATATCAAGCAGCAATTTCCTCGACAACCTGAGCCCCTTGTTGATATCGAAACTCTCGTTCAGTTCCGGATCGTTGATGAAGCCCTTCCAGCCCACGGTGGTACGCGGTTTTTCGAAATACACGCGCATGACAATCGTCAGGTCCGGCTCCAGCGTCAACCGCAAGGACTGCAGGCGTTTGGCATACTCCATGGCCGCATCGTAATCGTGTATCGAACAGGGACCGACAATCACCAGCAAGCGGTCGTCGCCGCGGTGCATGATGCGATGAATTTCCTCTCGGGCACGGAACACCGTGTTCGACGCCTTCTCGGTACAGGGGAATTCACGCATCAAATGTGCCGGCGGCGTCAGTTCCTTGGTGCCGCGAATGCGAATGTCGTCGGTGTTATAGGCCATGTCCGTCTCCGGAGTAACGAGTTGCAGGTTGGATTTGTGGTTGGTCATGATTTTCCCATCTTGTTCTGCCGGAGTCGCTTCCGGCAGGCATAAAAAAACCGCCGGTTTCGGGCCGGCGGTTTTCAGAAATCGTGGTGCGCGAATCGTCTGTGCACTAACCTTTCTCCGCCGTCGGCATCGAAAAATAGAAGTACCAGAAATAGAAAGCGCGCAAGTTCATGAATGAATACTAGCAGGATTTTTGTGCAGTGCGCAAGTGCGCGGGCAATTCGGTTTGCGTGTCGAATCGGCGCGGGTGAAGGACCGAGACCGGCAGGTATCAGGTCGCGCCGGCTTTGAAGACCAGGGCGACGCCGTTGTTACACCAGCGCTGGCCGGTCGGTTGCGGGCCATCATTGAAGACATGACCATGATGTCCCCCGCAGCGGGCGCAGTGATATTCGGTGCGCGGATAGATGAACTTGAAATCGGTCTTCTTCTCGAAGGCGCCCGGCAGCGTCGTGAAAAAGCTGGGCCAGCCGGTACCGCTATCGAATTTCATTTCCGAGGTATAGACGGGCAGGTCACAACCCGCGCAGTGAAAAACACCCTTGCGCTTCTCGTCATTCAATGGACTGGTAAACGCGCGTTCTGTGCCGTCGTCGCGCAACACGTTGTACGCGGCAGGCGCCAGGCGTTTCTTCCATTCGGCGTCGGGCAATTCGAGCTTTTCGATCTTGGTCATGGGCTGGCTCGCTTGTTGGAGGGCAATCCGGATCTGCCCGGCGGGGACGCTGCGGACGGCTTGTGCGCCCGCCGGCGCCGGAATGGCCGAGGCCCCCGTCATTGCAAACAGGCTTTGCAGAAATGTGCGGCGTTTCATATGAATTCCTGGGACATGGACTGGTTAGGTCGGTTTATCCGATAAAAGTTTACAAGGCGGATACGAACAAAGCCCGGTTTCGGTTGCAGATTGTCAGCCCGTGCCGCCGACCGTCAGTCCTTCTATTCGCAACGTCGGCTGCCCGACGCCCACCGGCACGCTTTGCCCTTCCTTGCCGCAGACGCCGACACCCG
>JBDTSU010000028.1:0-19605 GCA_039930965.1 Betaproteobacteria bacterium | reverse complement strand
AGGTCGACATCAACCCGCTCATCGTTTCACCGACTGCGGCTGTCGCCGTCGATGGTCTCCGAACCAAGCCCCGCGCCGTACTGCGGCGGTGATGGGAAAACACTGTTACTGACGTTGGTACCGAAACTGTAAAAACCGCGATTGCTGTAGTTGGCAAGCCCCGCGCCAGTCGTATTGGCCGTGCCGGTGGTCGTCGAGAAAAAATCTTCCGCATTGGCAAACATCGGCTTTGGATAGCAGCAATAGTCGAGCTGTTGCGGATCAGCCACAATAACCGGAAGACCAGGATTGAGCGAAAGAAATCCCTCGTCAAGTGTGAATCTGATTTGACGCAATGTTCTGGCTTTCAAGTAATTCTCAACAAAACTGGCATGGCCGCCCGCGCATGAATCTATTGCGGTCACACATCCATACCCGGAATGGGCGTCATTGCGGGTGTGCTGCGGCTGGGCCTGGTCCTGCATCAGATGCACCACGTCGCCGATCGAGCGGAACATCGTGGCCCAGTAGGCTTTGCGTTCGGCTTCGTCGGCGGCACGGTTTATCAACCCACCGATCGGCGTGATTTGCTCAAACGTGCCGTTCGCGAGAATCCGTTTCAAAGTGAGCGCGCGCCACATCGCTTCGCGCGCTGACGGCCAGTTATAGTAATTCTCTCTCGCGCCGATTTTGGTCCCCTTAAGAGTCGCCCAATCCGGCGCACGCGGACCGAAGGTAAACGGGCCGATAGTCAAGCCTTTGTCATTGACCGGATCGAAGAAGTGACCATAGACGCGCTCGAATACGCCGCCGGGTTCGTCACCTTCGGGCGTGCCCGGCCGCGTTTCCTTGGTGTTGTCGTCTTCGCGAACGGCGCCGCGGAGGAGCCAGCCGGGAATTCTGTATGCTTCCGGGATGTCCGTAATCGCTAAACGCACATCTCTCATCACCTCCAACTCGTAATCTGTACCATTACGCTTAACAAGAGTCCCGATGTCGATATAGCTACTTCCAATTGCAAAGTCGCGGTCAAATAGCCCGAGTTTCCTGAATGGTTGGCTGGAATTTGGCGACGCTGTGATCGAAGACTGTTTGATTGCTTCGGAGGTCATTGCCGTATGCGTGGTGATATCGAATGACCATGCGTTTCCGGCAACCGCCAGCCAGATGCCAGTAACTAGGAACTTTAAATTTGTGCACAATTTAGATACCCCGTCTATTTCTTTTCGCTATAGGTTTGGCTTGAAGCTGCTCGTTGCATTGATTCAATTGACCCTGAAATACTATTCGTGCTTCTGACATCCCGCCCGTACTTGTTGCTTTCACTTATTTCGAGTTGCATGAATTTAATTGCCGGCTCAATCGCCTCCGTTGATAGCGGTCGTTCACAGCGCCTAAACCCATACAAGAATTCCGGCTTGGCTGGATCCTGCCTCTTCAAATACACATGCCGGTTCGAGTAGGTCTCCTTGTTGTTCTTGTTCCGCGCTTCGGAAGCCACCGGCTCATTTGCCCGGAGGTAGTAATCGGCCCTGATCGCAAAGACCTGCGCGGGACTGACACTGTCGAGCCGCTCGATCGGAAAATTGAATTTGCCGTCCTTGCCCGTCACCATGCCCTTGGTCTTGACGCAATATCGCGCCGAGGCAGCAAGGCCTAGGTCCACTTTTTCATATACGGCGAGCGCATAGGCTCCTTCAATCGGTTGTTTGGTATCGTAGTCCAGCACTTGCCCGGTAAAGTCGAAATCGATGGTGCGGTCGTCGACCAGACTGCAAGATTCGGCGGTGCAGATGCAAATGGCCATTAGCGCAAGCAAGGCTCGTTTGGTGGTGTGTAGATTAGGCTTCATGTGGGGTTTCCTTTCGTGTCACTGGCGATGAACGCGCTATTGCACATTGTTTTCGACTACATCGACTCGATGCGCCAAATGCCGTCTTCACCGCGCATCAGGTATATGAAGAACGCACGATTCTCTGCGCCGACGGTCCGGATGACGGTGAGTTCCGCGGAGTCGCGTGAGGCCGTCGTCGCACTTAACGTGCCACCTTGTGCGGAGAACGTCGCGAGACTCGGTCCCAGCGCAGTAAAAATGGCGTCGTGCAACGGCTTGGCGTGACCAAAGAACAAATTCAACGCAGCCATCTTGTTTCCCGCTTTCAACCGATCGATCACTTCTGCATAAACGCCTTTGACCAAGGCAAAGTACTGCGACGCGTTACGCACGGTGACAAGATGTGTTTTGCTGTAAACCACCGCGTCCGATGTGTCCCGTACCAATACCTCGACCCGGTATGTTCCCGGTGCCGTGTAGGTACAGGTCGTTTTGCCAAAGCTCACCACGGTCGCGGGAACTGGCGCCACACAGGTCAAGCTCACACTGTTCACCAACTGACCGGTTGTGTTTTCAAGTGTGACTTCGGCCGAAAAAGTGCCGCCCGGAACGATGATGCCCTCATTCGAGTCGAGCGAAACGCGGAAGCCAGGGGCAATCAATTCGCCATTGGCCACACTGGTGGCGCGATTGACGGTAATGGTCTGCGTAGCCGTCTCGCCATCTGGGGCGGTAACCGTGGCAGTAATCGTATTGGTAGCGGCCAGGAGCGGTACACCATTGGCCGCGAATTGGCCGTCGATATCGATGGTGGCCAATTGCCCATTGATCAGCAATCCCGAATTGGGCGGCGCTTGCACCGTACCGGTGAGGGTGATGTTGTCGTCGCTGACAGTGGTGCCGTTGACGCCAGGGGCCAACTGGATCGCGACGCTGCTGCCGACCGTGACGCTCACCGGCGCCGATGTCGTGACGAGACCCTGGCTATCGGTGACCTTCGCCGTAAAGGTGTAGCTGCCCGCTGCCGCATTCGGCCAGCGGAAATTGTACGGCGCCGTTGTGACGGTGCCGATCAGCGTCGCGCCATTGTTCCTGAAGAACTCGACCTTGGTGACGGTGGCGCTGCCGCCTGCAGTTGCCGTCGTGTTGAGATCCACACTCGATTGGGCCAGATAGTAGTTGCTCAAGGTACTCAGCGCGATGGTCGGCGATGCCAGCACTTGCACCGTCACGGGTGCGCTACTGGTCACGGTGCCTTGCGAATCCGTGACCTTGGCGCTAAGCGTGTGGCTGCCCATCGTTATGCCCGACCAGGTGAAGGTGGCCGTGAGCGAACTCAGTCCCGTCGGCGTGAAGGTGGTCAACAGAGTGGTGCCGTCGAAGATTTCCAGTTTCGTGATGGTATTGGGCACGACCTGCGCGGTCACGATGATATCGACCGGGCTGGTGCTGCCGAGCGTGGCGTTGTTGGCCGGGGCGGTGATGGCGATGGTCGGTGCGGCGGCCGGTGTCACGTTGATATTGTTGCTGGCCGCGCCGGTGCCGTAGCTGTTGGTGGCGGCCACGGTGCAGCCGTAGGCGACACCGCCCGTGAGCCCGGTTACCACAATCGAGCTGGCATTGGCGGCTCCAGTCGCGGTCATGGTGGTCTGGCCGGCGGCGCTGCAAGTGCCGGTGTAGCCGGTAATGGCCGCTCCACCGTTACTGCCGGGCGCGCTGAACGTGAGCGTGGCGCCGCCCGGCCCCGCGGTGGCGCTGACGAGTGAGGGCGCCGACGGAACACCGGGCGCGGGAGCAACCGTCACCGTGATGGGTGCCGAGAGTTTGCGGCCGTTGGCATTGTCCACCGCCACCGCCACGATTGAGTGCGTACCGGCGGGCACGCTGTTCCAGGTGAATGAAAAAGGCGCGGCGCCAGCCGTGCCGATGGGGGTCGTACCTTGGTAGTAACTCACGCTCGTAATCGTATTGCTGCCGGCTGGTGTGGCCGTGACAGCGATGGCGATCGGGCCGGGGGCCGTGAAGTTGGCGCCATTGGCGGGTGCGGTGATCGTCACAGTGGGCGGCGTGGCGGCAGCCGGGTTGACGACAAAGCGGATCGGCGCGCTGGTGCTGGTGTGAGCGAAATTGTCGGTGGCGGTGGCGTATGCCGAATGGAAGCCCGGCGCCAACAGGGAAAGATTGAGGCCACTAGCAAAACTGGTTGCGCTGGTATTCCAGAAGGTGTCAGTTCCGTCCTCGTAAACACGCACGACACCAAGTGTGTTGCCTGCTGCCGAATTGGCATTCACATCCACATGCGCGCCGCTATAGTTGGCACCGGCGTTGGCGATCAGGGTCGCACCGTCGCTGAGTCCGTTGGTGCCGGTCAGGGTGACGGTGGGAAATACGCCGGGATTGGTGATGTTCACTGCAACCGCAGGGGCGGTGCTGGGATTGTTGAGGACGTCGCCGCCATAGGCCGCCGCCAAGCTATGCGCACCACCCGCGAGCGCGCTGGTGGTAAACACGGCGCCGCCACTGGCGACTGCGCCGGTGCCAAGCGTTACCACGCCATCAAGAAAGGCGACCGTGCCGGTGGGCATATTACCGGTGATATTCGCCGTGAGCGTGATGGCGCTTCCCGCTGGAGCCGGGTTTGGCGTCACCGCCAAGACGGTGGTGGTGTCCTTGGTCTCGTTGATCTTGGCGACGAACGCGCTAAGTCCCGCGCAGGTGCCCAGCACGGGTTGAAACGCGCCCGGCGTGGTCGGAAAATCGGTGGTGTTGGACATGCCGGAAACGTAGGCTGAGCCGACCGAATCGATGGCAATGCCGGTGGCCTCGGGCGCGTTGGGGCCATTGGGCGCGGGTGACGCAGGCGTCTGCCCGCCCAAGAGCGTCGAAAAGACCAGGCTATTGCCGGTCGGAGAAAACTTTACAGCAAATAGATCGGTGCCAAAGTTGGGAGGCGCGGAGGCAAAAGTCGATTGCAGCGGTTTGACCAACGGAATCTGGTTCGATTGCGTGCTGCCGGTCATCCACGCGTGACCACTCGCATCGACCGCAATCGCATTGCCCTGGGTTTGCGCCACACCGCACGTCGATACGCCGCAATTGGCGCCGCCGAGTCGTGAGAAATATCCCAGACTACTGCCGTCGGCGCTCAATTTCGCGGCAAACGCATAGCCATTTCCCGTGATATCGGCGTTCTGGTTAAACGAGGTGTAGGTACCGGTGAAATTGGGAATCACCGACTTGATATCGGCCTTGCCGGTGAGATAGGCATTGCCCGCCAGATCGAGTGCCAAGCCGAAGACTTGAACGTTGCCGGTGGTGCCGACGTAGGTGCCGTACACGAGGCCCGTGCCCGCCGGATTGATCTTGGCGACGAAGCCGGAGGTCGTGAGCACATTCGGTCTCGTCACCTGAAAGGCGCCGGCGGTGACCGGCAAATCGTTCGTCGACACGATGCCCGCCACGATGGCGTTGCCGCTGTTGTCGACGGCGATGGCCTCCGCAGAATTATTCTGCCCCGAGCCACCTACCGCCATCGAATAGCTGAGCGCGGACCCCGACGGATTCAGTTTCCAGACCATGCGCTCGCCCGCCGCGTAAGCACTGCCCGCGGCATCGACGGCGATACTGGCAAGGTTGCCCGATGGCATGTAGGTGGAGTACATGAATGCGCTGCCGTCGCTATTCAGCCTGGCGGTGAAACTTGACGGTGCGGCGAACGCCGGCAGCGGATACAGGCTACCGGGTGTGGTCGGGAAATCGGTTGCAGAGGTGTTGCCGGCAATATAGGCGTGACCCGTCGCATCGACGGCAACGCTATTGACCGTGGAATATTGGGTTAGTGGAAATCCATCGCCGTAGTCCTGGATCGTTCCCGTGATGTAAGTGGAATAGAGCAAGCCCGTGCCGGACTGATTGAGCTTCGAAACAAATCCCATCTGCAAATCGGCGCCGATCACAGCGGAGGGTTCAAATGCACCCGCCGTGGTGGGATAGTTGGTCGCGTATGTCCAACCGGCGATAAAAGCCTCTCCGCAGCGGCTGATGGCAATGCCGTTCGCGCCCGACGCATTGTTGGTGCCGCCGACGTAGGTGGAATACACCAGCACCGGGTCGATCACCAGCGGATAGCTTGAATCGAACTGGCCGATCTGGAAGGCGACCTCGTTGGCGGCCAGAATCAGATATGCCGCTTTGACGGTGTGACGTTGGCCCTCAATAACCTGATAGGCGACAGGTTCCTTCTGCACCAGTGTGCCGAGCGTTGTCTTCAGCAAGAGGTCGCCACGGGCATCCAGTTCGATCCGCTCCACACCATCGAGCGCGAAGCGTATCGCCTGCGGGTTCGCGCCGGGCGCGACCTCAAGGTCATACTCCAGCTTGCCTTGCGTGCCGTAATAGACCTCATCGATGCCGGGATAAAGATTGCCGTAGCGGACCTTTGCAAAATGTTCGATGTTGGTGTGCCAGGCAGCGGGATCCCGGCCAATGAGGTAGTGACTCTTCTGCCCCACCGCATCGACGCCGGCCATGACCGGATTGGCGTTTGCGCCGATGAATCGCATGCGCACCGCGACCACTTCGGGCGCTCGCGCGGAATTGCGCGTTTCCGCAGTGTGGCGAGAATGACTGAGCAGCGTCAGGACACGTTCTTCAGGTGTCAGGAAGAACTGGTATCCCGCGCCGCGGGCCTGGAATCGAACCTCGGCATTGCTCTGCCCGGCGTTGGCTTCAAAGGTCATCGGCAGCTTGTCGAATGCGGCAAATTTGCTTGCCGGATCGTTCGCCGTGAGCGGCGGTGTGGTCGTGCAAGTGTCGGCGCCATCAACGACGGCGTAGCTCAGGACTGTGGTCGCACTGGTGCCGAGGCTGTCGGTTGCTTTGGCGGACAACAGGAATTCGCCGGGTGGCACATTGGTCAAGCTGATACTGTATGGTGCCGTCGTCGCCGTGCCCAGCAAGGTCGCGCCATTGAAGAAATCTACTTTGGTGATCGTCGCGCCGCCGGCGTTTGCGGTTGCGGTCGCCGTTATCGGGAAGCTCGCGGGCGCCATGTAAATCGCCCCAGAAACGGGTGCGGTGATCGAGACGGATGGTGGTACAGACGGAATCTGCACTGCAATGGACACCGGGACAGAGGTGGTGACGGACCCTTTGTTGTCGCTCGCCTTGGCGGTGAGTACGTAGTTGCCGGCCGCGACAGTGTTCCACGCGAATGTGTAAGGCGGCGTGGTTTTGCTGCCAAGCAATGCCGCACCATTGAAAAATTCAACCTTGCTGATAGAAGCGCCGGAGCCGGCAGTGGCGGTGGCATTGATTGAAATATTCGCCGGCGCCGCGAAGCTGGCATTGTTGGCGGGTGCGGAAATGCTCACCGTTGGTGGCGGCGGTGCGGTGACCGTCACGGCAACGGCAGTGGACGTTTTTGTCGCGGCCTTGCTATCGGTTGCCTTGGCAGTCAGGGAATAACTTCCGCCGGGAACACTGCTCCAGGTGAATGTGTAGGGCGACGTGGTATCCGTGCCCAACAGGGTCCCGCCATTGAAGAATTCAACTTTGCTGATGGTCGCCCCCGACGCAGCGGTCGCAGAGGCGGTGATGGAAATATTCGCGAGGGCCGCGAAGGTGGCGTTGTTGGCGGGCGAGGAAATGCTCACCGTGGGCGGCGGCGAGGTCACCGTGATCGGGATCGCGGCTGAAGTGGTGGCAACTCATTTGCTGTCGGTCGCCTTCGCGGTGAGTGCATAGTTTCCGGCGGCAACATTCGTCCAGCTAAAAGCGTAGGGCGATGTGGTGTCGGTCCCCAGCAGCGTCACGCCGTTGAAGAATTCCACCTTGCTGATCGTGGCCCCGGCGGCCGCAGCGGCGCTGGCGCTGATCGCGACTGTCGCCGGTGCGGCAAAGGTCGCATTGGTGGCAGGCGCCGTAATATTGACGGTAGGCGGCGTAACGGCGTTGACGGTTACCGCCGGGGAGGTCTTTACGCCGCCCGAGTTGTCGGTGGCTTTGGCCGTCAAGGCGTAACTGCCGGTGGCGACACCCGTCCACGTGTAGGCGTAAGGCGAAGTGGTATCCGTTCCCAGTAGCGTGGCGCCGTTAAAGAACTCGACCATCGCGATCGTGCCGTCCGTGTCTGTCGCGGTGGCATTGATCGTGATATTGGCCGGCGCCGCGAAATTGGCATTGGCCGCGGGTGACGAAATGTTGACAGCGGGCACGACATTCGCCTTGACCGTAATGGCGCGCGCGGTCGATGTTTTGGTACCTGCGGCACTATCGGTCGCCTTGGCGGTGAGCGAATAGTTGCCGATGGCAACGTTGGTCCAGGCAAAGGTGTACGGTGACGCGGTGACCGTGCCAATCAATGTCGTGCCGCCACGGAAGAATTCCACTTTAGTAATGGTCGTGCCGGCTGAAGGCGTTGCAGTGGCGGTGATCGTGATGGCGGCGGGCGCGCCAAAATTTGCGGCAGCGGCTGGCGACGTGAGAGCCACGGTCGGAACAGCGAGGGCAATCTGCGCATTCGCACTAAACAAGATCGCGAAAAATGCGCAGGCAATACCGGCAAATGACTTCATTACTGTCCTTGGACTTTGGGAATTCTGGCGGAATCGCCACCGGCAAACGGATGCGGCGGTCGATAAGGAGTAATACGTGGGGAGGGAAGAGAAAACTCGTGTGGTCTATCCTGAGACCCGCATTTAAGCGCACCGTGACACCGCTCGAACAGTTCTTTGCTGTGACCTGTTCCTGTTGCATGGGCGGTGATATCGCCGGGCTCGTTGCGAACGCAAAACTCGCGGTTTCAGAAGCTCAGCGACCGCATTGCGAATGGCAATTATAACGCATAACCGATTGAACGTACATTATCAACCGTTTGTCCTTGTCCGGGACCCATTGGCGGGGTGTGAACGGAGGAAGACCACCCGGCAGGAATCCCCGGCTTTCCCGCAGGCTGTCATGCACACGACTCGCAAAACACGCAATATTGTGCCTGCAACAAGCTACATTGCGCTGCCAGAGCCATCGCATGGCAGGCTTGTTGCTTTGCATCTGGCATCATTCCGATGGAGGAACAAGCCCCGAACGAGCCCGAGCCGGCCATCGCCGAAAGGAAATACAACCATGCGACTCCCGCCGAACCATCCGCAACGCTATTTGCTGAGCAATGAAATCCATGCGCGGCCGCCGCCGGAACTCTCCGCTCCCGAGCGGCTCTCGTATATCGCCCTCAATTACGAGGCCGATGCATCCAGCGCCGCGATTGACGACCTGTCACGCCTGTGTGTGATCTGGGGAGTGCAATCGCCCACTGCCGAGGTGACCCATTTCAATGCGGAACATTCCAATTTGCGCCTCAAGTGGGAGCGGCATACCGAATTCGTGACGTACACATTCTCGCGCAACGGCGAGTTTGATCGGCCATTTGAGAACCCTGTCATCACGCAGGTCAACGAAGAATGGCTGGCAACGCTCTCCGGCAGGTTGGTCGCGGCCATTCACCTCGCCGTGCAGGAGAACCAGGTGTTCATTCCCGACCTGCCGGACGTGGTCCGCGAATTTGGCGACAATTATCTCGTCGGCGCCAAGGTCGCGGGCGGCAACGGCATCGTGTTGACCGATCTCATGATTCATGCCGACGAATTCGGCCGCATGCTGGTGATGGACATCAAGCTCGGCAAGCGCCAGGGCGGGCGCACCGTGCAACGCCTGCTGGAAATCGAAACCTACCGGATCATGGCGCTGCTGGGCCTGCCGGTGGCGCGCCGCACCGCGGCGATGCTGGGCGGCGCCGAACGCGAACTGGCCGAGATCACGTCGCTGATGGCGCAGGACAGCACCCACGACGAGCCCGCCTTGCTGGTGCGCCTGACGCGCCTGGCCGCGACTGTCGAAAGCGAAGTGGCGGCGAACAGCTTCCGGTTTGGTGCGTCGCGCGCTTACTACGATCTCACCAAGCGGCGCATTGCCGAACTGCGCGAGGAACGCCTCACCGGCATCCAGACGATCGAGGAATTCATGGACCGGCGCCTCGCCCCGGCCATGGCCACCTGCAGTTCGGCGGAAAAGCGCCTGCTCGACCTGTCCGAGCGAGTCGCCCGGGCCAGCGACCTGCTGCGAACCCGCGTCGACATCGAGCGCGAACAGCAGAACCAGGCGCTGCTGGCATCGATGAACCACCGGACGCGCATGCAGCTGCGCCTGCAGCAGACGGTGGAAGGGCTTTCCATCGCCGCGATCACGTATTACGTTGTCGGTCTGGTCGGATATGTCGCCAAGGCCCTCAAGGAAGCGGGAATACCGCTGTCGGTGGAACTCGTGACCGGTGCCTCGATTCCGTTCGTGGTGCTGGCAATCTGGCTGGCGATAAGGCGGGTGCGCAAACACCTCGGCGTCGAGCCGGAAGAAATCGTCGTGCCTTGAACGCGGCCTTCAGCCGGCAATTGTGCCGCCGCCCCCCGACACGCCGGCCGTTTATGCCGGGGTCATGATGACGGCCATTCGCTGCGGAATGCCGTCGGCCGTCTGAAGCGGCGTAAAGAAGAGATGCATGGGAATGCGCTTGCCGCGGCTGGTTTGCAGGGGCATGTCGATGGTGGTGGCGCGGTCTTCGCTCAGCAACTTTTCAATGGCGGGCTTGCCGGCAAGCAGGTTTTCCGCCGGCAACAGCAAAGATGTCAGGGGCTGGCCGCGGATTTCGCGATAGCGGTAGCCCAGCATCGCTTCCGCCGCGGCATTCCATTCGAGCACGTTGAAGTGGCGGTCGCATTCGGCAATCGGCAGCAGGGTCCGCGAAACATGCGTCGCCAGCAGGTCCGCCCGCGCCTTCACTTCAAGCTTCGCGCGTTCCTCGGACGCTGAGAGGTTCTTGAGTTGATGATTGGATTGACTGAGTGTCGAGTTGGCCATCAGCGAATTTGCCAGCAATTCCTCGTTTTGCAGCTCGACTTTCAGGCGGCAGGCGACGATGTGATGCTGCTTGAAGGAAAAATAAAGGACGCAGAAAATGAAAAACAGCGCCATCGTGCCGCCCACCCAGTTGGCACCTTCGCGCATGAAAAATATATAGATCGCCGGCGGCAGCGATGCCGGCAGCGCGAGGGCCAGGTGCGCCCACCTGACGGGAGAAAACGCGGTGATGGAACCAGCCACGTAGGAAGTCAGGACCAGCACAGTGAACAGTTCACGATAATTGTGTTCCGTCGGAAACAGCACGGTGCCGATCAGCGCCCACTGGATGCCGGCGAGCACGTTGCCGGCGATCATTAGCCGCGCCCACTTTTCGGGACGCGCGACCGGCTTGGCCTGGTGGCGATATCCGAACGCCACCACGGCGCGGAAGAACATCACGATGGTCGCGAACAGGAACCAGAAAAGCCCTTTTTGCAGCTCCCCGGTATCGTAGAAGACAATGACGGTCGCAATCGAGCCGATAAATGAAAACGCCACGGCCGCGGGGGCAAAGAAGAACAGTTCGTTCACCTGCTTGGCGAGCAGCCGCCGGTGAAAATCCGGAATATTGTTCACGATCCTGGCGTTCCCTGAAGTGTGCGCGATGACGACTTGCCCGTCCGGCCGCGGCTGAATCTGCAGCTCTTGTTTACGGGTTGCCTCGCGAATGTAACGCCGTTGAACGGCAAAAAATGTGAACAAAATCACCTTTCCCCATTGACGGAGTGAAATCCGGGCGGCAAACCGGATTGCCCACGCGGCATCGGCGGCGGCGCGCATCGCATCGTCGGCCCTCTGCCGCCATTGCCGGCTTCAACGATTTCGCGACTGTTACTCACCCCGGAATTCCCGCCGTTGCCTGCCGGTTGCGACACAATTGTTTACAAAGCCGCCGGCCGTTTCCCGTTCGCCCGGCGGCGCGTGCCGTCCGCCGGGCGTGTGCCCCATCGAATTTGCGATCCCTGCGGTATAGTGCGGGCTTCCCGCCCACGCTCCCGCCGCCACAAGCGGAGCGAGCACCGGCGGGAATCCGATTCAGTGATCGCTAATCAATCGGCAGCCGACGCAGATCCGGCGCCAACCCATATTCCAGCGGAGGATGCATGGCAATACAACACCTGACCGACGAGCAGATCCGGGACTGGTCGCGCACACAAAAAGACGAGTGGTGGTTCAAGAATGTATTCCGCGGCGACATGCCGCAGCTCACGATCCGTTCAGGCATCACCGGTTTCCTGCTGGGCGGCGTACTGGCCGCCACCGCCCTGTACATCGCCGGAAAAACCGGCATCACCATCGGCGTGGGACTGACCTCGGTGATCCTCGCCTTCGCGCTGTTTCGCATCATGCATGGCGCCGGGCTGGCCAGCGACTACACCATTCTTGAAAACAACTGCACCCAGTCGATCGCCACGGCCGCCGGCTACATGGTCACGCCGCTGGCCGCGAGCCTGGCGGCCTACATGCTGGTGACCGGCGTGATTCCCGCCTGGTGGCACATGCTCCTATGGATGGTGGTGTGTTCCATCCTCGGCGTGCTGATCGCCTTCCCGATGAAGCGGCGCTTTATCAACGAAGATCAGATGCCCTTCCCCGAAGGCCGCGCCTGCGGCGTGGTGCTCGATGCGCTCTATACCGGCAGCGCCGAATCGGGCATGTTCAAGGCGCGCCTGCTCGGCTGGACCGCCGTGCTAACCGGCATCTACCAGATGATCATCAGCGACGGCTGGATGCTGCTCATCCAGTTCAAGATCCTGATGATGGACAAGTGGGCCGGCCTGAAAGTACCGTGGCACCTCAACGAACGCCTCGACAGCTATTACTACCTGTTCGCCACCAAGGCGAACGGCATGATCCCCACCATCCTCGGTACCGATATCCGCGTGCTTGGCCTGCGCCTGACACTGGATGCCGCCATGATCGGCGTGGGCGGCCTGATGGGCATCGCGGTGGCCACCAGCGTGCTGCTGGGCGCCTTCATCAATTTCGTGGTGCTGGCGCCGCTCATGATCCAGCTCGGCGACATCGCGCCGCGCACGCTCGCCAACGGCACCGTGGTCGCCATCTCGCGCGCCGAGATCGTCAACCAATGGGCGCTGTGGTGGGGCGTGTCGATGATGGTGGTGGGTTCGCTGGTGAGCCTCTTGGCCAAGCCTGAAATCTTCACCTCGGCCTTCAAGAACATGGGCAGCCGGAAGGCGCCGGCCGTGCCAGGCAGCGACGTGCTGCGCGACATCGAGGTGCCGCTGTGGGTGTCGTGGGTCGGCGTGCCGATCTTCTCGGTGCTGGGTGCCACCACCAGCCATGTGTTCTTCGGCGTGCCATGGCTGCTGGCCTTCATCTCGCTGCCGCTGATCTTCGTGCTGACCATCATCTGCACCAACTCGATGGCGCTGACCTCGTGGACGCCGACCGGGTCGCTCGCCAAGATCACGCAGTTCTCCATCGGCGCCATCGACCGCACCAATCCGGCCAGCAACCTGATTCCTGCCGGCATGACGGCCGAGATCGCCTCCAACGCCGCCAACCTGCTCTCGGACATCAAGCCCGGCTACATGCTGGGCGGCAAGCCGCGCCACCAGGTAGTGGGCCACATCATCGGTATTTTCTCCGGCTCCCTCTGTGCCATTCCGCTGTTCTACCTGTTGTTCCTGCCGCCGGACGCCAACGGGATTCGCTCCACGGCCACCATCGTCTCCGAGCAGTTCGCCATGCCCGGTGCGCTGCAGTGGAAAGGCGTGGCCGAGCTGATCGCCAAGGGCGTGAGCGCATTGCCGACCTCGGCGGTGATTTCCATGGTGGTTGCCGCCTTCGCCGCGGCCGCCATTGAGATCGCGCGCATCGTCACCAAGGGCCGCTTTCCGCTGTCGGCGGTGTCAGTGGGTCTTGGCGTGGTGCTGCCGCCCGAAGCCTCCTTCATGATGTGGGTAGGCGCGATGATCTTCTGGTGGACCGGCCGCAAGCACAAGGCACCCGGCACGAAGAAGCATGAGTTCTGGGTAGAAGGTTGCGAACCAATCTGCGCGGGCCTCATTTCAGGCTCGGCACTGGTCGGCATCGGCAATGCGATCCTGAATGTACTGTTGACCTGATCGTTGTCCGCCGGTCCGCGCAATGCGGACCGGCATTCGGTCATCCTGGGCCGGGTTGCGCCGGCGAGACATGTCCGCGAGGCCATTGCACCCCGCGCCAAGCGCCCCTCACCTAGCGGGGAACGCCCGCACACGGCGGCGGCGATATTCCGCTTTTCCCGAAACCGCCACGTCTCCCGGCAAAAGGCGCCATGACGCCGTGGCGTGACGCGCCAGCCGCCATTATGTGAATAATATTCACATACAAAGTCAAAAAAGATCGTTTGCGTAGTGCCATTTGTAGAGTTATTGTGACGCATCGCCAAACGAAATCCGTCCAGCGATATAGCAAGAATTTTCACACAATACCTCACAATTGAAGGAGCCGCACCATGAATACGACAATTCGCAAAAGCTGGAATAGCAATCTTTACCTGGACGCGCTGGGAAGTTCGTCGGTGATCGCCGCGAGCGTTCTCATCTTCCTGTTTCTTGCCGTCTCCGCGGTCACCGAGATGGCGCCGTCCAACCTGCAGGTGGCCGACACCTGCCCGCCTGCGCGCCATGCCTCCATCGACTATGCCGACCAGCGTCCCGCCGCGGCCGTACCCGCCGCGCGGACCGCCTGCGCATGAACACGCCCGCTTCACCGGCCCATGCTGCGAAACACGCATCGGCAAACTTGTTGACGGGCGCGCCGATCCGGGCAGAAATGGCTGGAACGGCGCGTCCACTGGCGATCCGCGTTTCAGGCTGCAGATAGGCCGACCTCGCCTGCGCATGTGTGTCACACTCGGAGCCTGACTTCACGAGAGACCGGTTTCCCTATGTCGCACCACCTCACATATGTAGTGCTTGTCCACGGCGAGCCGAAACGGGCCGGCGACACGCTGGTCTTTGCCAAGCAGGCCGCGCAGAGTTATCTGCGTCCCGGCAATCCGGTCACGATCCGTTGCCCCTCTCCCAGCGGCGAGGCGCGCGCCGAACCGGTGATGATTGCCTACGATTACGACCAGCAAGCCTGGGTCAAGTCGAAATAGTCTCCGCCCGCGAGGATGTCATGCGGTCGGACTCGACCGCCTGCCCGTCTGCCATTCGGCGCTGATTAAGGCAAGCCGACAAACAGGTATACGGCCGAACTGCCTTTCCACGTCTTGCCAAAGCCAAAGTACACCGGTCCGAGAATGGTTTCCGCGCCCAGCAGCAATGCCCCGGCTCGTTTCAGGCCGCCGGCCGCGATCCGCTCGTCGCTGTTGAACGCGCCGCCCACTTCGACGGATGCGCCGGCATAAAGCGAACCTCCCAGGGCGCCGGGCAGGGAACCGATGCGCCGCGACGCAACCAGCCGCGCGAACACGGTCCTGTCGCCGTTGATCGACTCCACCGGCGTGCCGGACAAATACAGGAAGCCGCCAATCGGCGCCGCGCCGCCGCCTTCACCGACACTGTATTGAAGCGAGGACAGTAGCGTGTAGGGGCCCTCGCTTAGCGCCCACGCGGCACCAAACGCGTGACTGGCCCTTGGCGCCTTCCCGCCTGGGTCCTGCGCGCGCTGGGCGATGGCTATCAGCGAGTATCCGTGGCGCGGAAAGTTGGCGCTGTCCAGCGTATCGAGGCGCAATTGCACTTCGCTCGCGGAGTAGCGCGCCTTGGCCTCCTGTCCGGGACTTTCCGGAATCAGCGTCTCCGCGGCAACATGGTAGCCGCTGCGGCCGATCCGGACTTCGCCGATCAGGCCCAGTTGCCGGCCCAGAAACAGGCCCAGTTTATTTTCCGTGAAGGCGAGCCTCGCCTCCCGCCGTCCGTCCTTGAAGCTGTCGATGTCGCTGGCACGGTGGCCGAAGGCCGACGACACAAACCAGTCGCGGTCGCGCGTCACCGGCTGATAGAACTCGGTCTCAAAACGCCGCGTGCCGCCGATCTGCATGAGATTCCGCCATTCCGCGCCGTATGAATTCACCCAGGTGGTGGTATGCGCCGCCAGCAGGTCGAACTGGCTGGTGTTACGGAAATCGCTTTGCAGGCGCAAGCCGAAACGCAGCGTATTGCCGCCCCATGCCACTTCGGTCGGCTGGACCAGCAAAACGCGTTCGACGCCGGTGCCAAGCAGCCTGAAATTGATACGTTCAAAGTCACCGCCGGCCCCCAGCTTGCGAATGCGCGAGGCGAGTTCGTTGTCCTCGACCGATTCGCCGGCGGATATCCCAAGCGTGCGCTTGAGGACGTCCGGGTTTGACCGCTCGGTACCCAGCACCCTCACTTCGGCAATCTTCACCTCGCGGGGAAGCGACATGCGCGCCGTACGCCTCGCTTCCCTCGCCGCAAATTCCGCGGCCGGCAGGGACAGCGCGCGCAGGCGCTCGCCCTGTGCCCGGGCGGCCGCCTCGCCGCGCTCGACGATTTCGGGGCCGTTGACAAAGTCGGTGAAGGTCAGTTCGCCGAGCTTTGGCGAAATCAGGATGTCGCGCGCGGTGAGTTCGGACAGCGACTGCCTTACATTTTGCTCGGTGAGGATATTGATCATCTGCTGGGCGATGTCCAGCGCGCTATTCAGGCGGTCCGGTGGCATCAGCGGGGTGCCAACATTGACGGCGATGATGATGTCCGCGCCCATTTTGCGGGCAACATCGATGGGCAGGTTGCGCGCGAGCCCGCCATCGACCAGCAGCGCCTCGCCCAGCGGCAGCGGCGCGAATGCACCGGGGATCGACATCGACGCGCGCATGGCGTTAAACAGGCTGGTGTGCTCCAGCACCACGAATTCACCCGTATAGAGGTCGGTGGCCACGCTGCGGAAAGGCAGCGCCAGGTCGTCGAGGTTGTCCACCTCCAGCGACGGCGCGGCAATGCGCCGCAGCACCTCCTCCAGCACATGGCTGCTGAAGGTGGCGCGCGGGAACACCAGCCCTTCGCGAGTGAGGCCGAACGTGAATCGGCCGATGGTCTTGTTGTCTTCGTCCTTGCGCCGGAAATCCAGGTCCTGCCGCGGCGCCTTGGTCGTGAACACATCGTCCCACGAGGTTTCCTTCATCAGGGCCTCGAGCGCTTCCATCGGGTAGCCCGCCGCAAACGCGCCGCCCACCAACGCGCCCATGCTGGTGCCGACCACCATGTCGACCGGCACGTTCAATTCCCGCAGGACTTTCAGCGCGCCAATATGAGCGAAGCCGCGGGCGCCGCCGCCCGACAGCACCAGCGCCACTTTCGGCCGTGCCACGGCGGGCGTCTCGCCGCTGGACGGTGGTGGCGTTTTCGTTTCCGTTTCAGGCTGGGCCGACACCATGCCGGCTGTTAGGCAGGCGGCGAAGAAGATGACAAGGGAACGCATCGGCACCTCGGCTGGCATTCAGGGTTGGCTTGCTTGACGGCTTCAACTTGGGCTTGATCACGCGCGCACTTCAAGGCTCGATTTCGCCGTTCAAGAAATTCCTGATCAGCAAAAAAAGGCGATACACGGATGACACTTGCTTAGGCAGTTTGGACTCTATACTTGATGGCAAACTAGTTGCGAGCGCCATTGTGACTTCTGTCGCCCCGGCGAAGGCCGGGGTCCAATTTTTTCTGGGCAACCTTGCATCGAAAATTAGGCCCCGGCAGGCGCAACCCTTGTGGTTGTTCGCGGAGATGACACTTGATCAGAGTTTCCTTAAGTAAGTGCCATTCGGCGATACACCTCAATACAATCCGATCTTCCCCTTCATCGCCGCCAGGATGCGCGCGCGGTCGTAGGCGACACCGGCCTTCATCGTCCATTGCAGGTCTTTCAACGCGCGCGCGTCGGTCGCGACGCTGCCCTTGAAGACGATCAGGTCGGCGCGTTTGCCTGTCTCGAGTGTGCCGACATCGGCATCGCGGCCGAGGAACACGGCGCCATTGCGCGTTGCAATGCGCACCGCTTGCGGCAGCGTGAATCCCGCTTCGATCAGCAATTCCAGTTCACGCACATTGCTGAAGCCCGCCACCACGCCGCCATAACCGGTCGGATCGGTGCCTGCCATCAGGTGACCGCCGGCGTCGGCGAATCGTTTCTCCAGGCGCATGCCGATACGCAGCAGATCCGTCCACTGGTTCTTGCCCTGTTGCGCAATGGTCGACCAGCGCGACAGGTATTGCTCGCGCAAATCCGCCGTCAGCAATTCAAGCGCGCCGCTGGGCGCAAGCGGCCAGCCGGCGGCAAAGGTCTCGAAAATGGTCAGGGTGGAAGTCAGTGCGACGCGCTTCGCCACCAGGTGATCGATCAGCGCGCCGGCTTCCGGCCCGTCCGGGTCCAGCGCGGCAAGCGAATTCAGCACGTCGGGCTGCCTGGGACAGGCGTCAGGTGCCTTGTCCTTGACGAAATCGGTGGAGGCGAGGAAGCCGTGCTCCAGGTTATCGATGCCGAGGTCGGCCGCCTCGCGATAGGTGATCGAACACAGGTGCCCGGTGACCTTGTGCTTTCGTCGGTGCGCTTCCTCCACCACCGCGGCCAGGGTTGCACGCGGGATGTTCATGTAGACCTTGTACGACGTTGCCCCTTCCTTCGCCCAGTAGTCGATCAAGGCGCGGGCATCGGGCGGATCCCTGGTGATCTTCACCTTGAGGAACAGCAAGCCGGGTCCTTCGATAAACGGTCCGGTCACGTTGATATCGGGCCCCGGTATCGCGCCTTTGGCAATCTCGTTGCGCAGGTTGATATCGCCAAATGGCGACATGCTGCCGGCCGTGCGCAGCGTGGTCGCCCCGCCGGCCAGATAGAGGCGCGGAAAGCTGCGCAACATCTCCGTGTAGTTGCCGAGCCCGGCGGGATAGAACATGTGTTCGTGCATCATCACAAAACCCGGCAACACCGAGTGGCCGGTGAGATCGCGCACCTTGGTGTCCGCCGGGATCGCGACACTTCCCGCGGGCCCGATCGCGGTGATGCGCCCATCGCGAATCAGCAAGGTCTGGTCCATGCGGGCGCCGGCGCCGGTGCCATCGATCAGCTCAACGTGCGTGAGCGCGACGGCAGGTGCGCTGAACACTGTGAAATCCTCCTTGGGTTGCTGGGCGGGCGCGGTCCGGCAGGCGAGCGCCAACAGTAACCAGGGAAATGCGCCCGAGAGGAGCGCCCGTCGTGGTGGCAAGATGGACAAGCAAACTCCTGAAGGCATGGTGAGTGCCGGGAATTCTACGCGATGGCGCCGGGCGGCGGTCGCGCACGGCGTTTGCGCGGGCCAGTTGTGAAGCGCCCTTTCAAGGTTTATGCTGATCCGGTCTTCAGGCAGGCTCGCCTGACCCCCGATCACGAGGTGCCCCATGTACAAGCGTATCTTGTTGGCGTACGACGGTTCCGAATCCGGCCAGAGAGCATTGATCGACTGCCAGGAAATCGCGCAACTGAATCATTCCGAGCTGTTTCTCATCGCCGTCATGCCGCTGACCACCGCCTACGTCGGCTTCGAAGGCGGCGTGTATGAAAGCAGCGCCGAGGAGCGCGCGCAGGTAAAACAGAAGTACAACGACATCCTGGCCGATGGCCTGCGCCGGCTGGCCGAATCAGGGCGTTCTGCCAAGGGCGAGTTGCTGGTCGGGGAAACGGTTGATGCCATCACCCAGTTCGCGCAGAAAATCGACGCCGACCTGATCGTGGTCGGCCACAAACATCTGGACGGGTGGGCAGCGCGCTGGTGGCAGGGTTCGATGTCGCGTTCGCTGATCGAATACGCGCACTGCAGCGTGCTGGTGGTGATCACTCACTAGGGCGAACCGAAGAGGGGTTTGTCGAGGGACTCCCGGGGTTTCGCCTTCCCG
>JBDTSU010000027.1:0-19959 GCA_039930965.1 Betaproteobacteria bacterium | reverse complement strand
TTCGACGTCGGCGGCGTGGGCGATGGCGAGGAAGTGCAGCACCGCGTTTGTCGAGCCGCCCACGGCCATGATGACGGCGACGGCGTTCTCGAGTGATTGGCGGGTGACGATATCGCGCGGCTTCAATCCTTTCTTGACGGCGGCCAGCAGCACGCGCGCCGATTCGGCGGCGGAATCCTGTTTCTCCTGGTCTTCCGCGGCCATGGTGCTGGAGTAGGGCAGCGACATGCCCAGCGCCTCGAATGCGCTCGACATGGTGTTGGCGGTGTACATGCCACCGCAGGCGCCCACGCCGGGAATGGCGCAGCGCTCGATGCAGCCGAAGTCTTCCTCGCTCATCTTGCCGGCGTTGAAGGCGCCGACCGCTTCGAACACCGAGACCACCTGCAGGTCCTGGCCCTTGTAGTGGCCGGGCTTGATGGTGCCGCCGTAGACGAAGATGCCGGGGATGTTCATGCGGCAGAGGCCGATCATCGCGCCCGGCATGTTCTTGTCGCAGCCGCCGATGGCCAGCACGCCGTCCATGAACTGCGATTGGCAGGCGGTCTCGATGGAGTCGGCGATCACCTCGCGGCTCACCAGCGAATACTTCATGCCCTCGGTGCCCATCGAGATGCCGTCGGTGACGGTGATGGTGCCGAACATCTGCGGCATGCCGCCGGCTTCGCGGATGGCTTTGTCCGCCGCGTCCGCCAGCGGCTGGATGCCGGCGTTGCACGGGTTCAGCGTCGAGTGGCCGTTGGCGAGGCCGATGAACGGCTTGTCGAAGTCGGCGTCCTGGTAGCCGATGCCGCGCAGCATCGAGCGGTTAGGGGCGCGTTCCGGTCCTTTGGTGATGGTGAATGAGCGGAATTTATTGTCGGGGGATTGGGCCATGATGGTGTCGTGCTTTGCGAAAAGGTAAGTATGAAGTGGGTGCCCTTCGATAGCTCAGGGCGAACGGGGATTATTGGGGTGAGCGGATGTGGAAAAGTTGTTAGCGGGGTGCTTCAACGAACTTGGGCCAATCCACTGCATTGGATTGGCGTTTGTCGGACGCAGAGCATGCTCTGCAAATTCCCCGACTCACCCCCGTATTAAATCCGGGGCGACAGGTGTTTTTTTGTCTTTGCCACATAAGGCTATGACCTGATAGACAACTAAGTGCGCAGTGCGGGAAAGGGATGGTTTCTTTCCTGTCGTCCCCGTGGGTCGGGGGCGGCGAAGAGGGGGCTTTTGGCTATCTGGAATTGTACTCGCCGCGCCGCAGCATGGGATTGACAGGTGGAAGGAAAACCGTTTATCCTCTAGTCCTCTAGATGAGTTATTGAGCGTTGAAAGCACCCAAAGTCCATTCGCTGCGCGAGGCTGGCCAGCGCCGCTACGCCGCCATTGCCGAACGCCTGCGCGAGGAAATCACCTCGGGCCGCTGGCCGGCGGGCGCGGCGATTCCCGCGGAAACAGCGCTGCTGGCGGAATTCGGCGTGGCGCTGGGCACCATTCGCCAGGCGATCACACTGCTGGTGAACGAGGGCCTGCTGGAACGCCAGCACGGGCGCGGCACTTTCGTCCACGCCGGCCTCACCGGTGCCTCGCTGCTGCGCTTCTTTCGTTTCGGCAAGGAAGGCGACCACGAGGTGCCGCGCTCGCAGATCCACAAGCGCACGCTCACCGTCGCGACGCCAGAGCTCGCCAAGCAGCTGGGCATCCGCGCCGGTGCGAACGTGATCCATATTCTGCGCAGCCGCTGGCTGCAGACTGAGCCGCGCCTGCTGGAACGCATCTGGCTCGATGCCAAGCGCTTCGCGCTCATGGCCGAAAGTGAGCCGGCCGAATGGGGCGACCTGCTCTATCCCGAATACGCGGCGCGCTGCGGCGTGGTGGTGCATCGCGCCAGCGAGACCATCGAATTCGGCACGCTCACCGTGCCGGACGCGGCGCTGCTGTACTTGCCGGCCAGGCATCCCTGCGCGGTCGTCTCGCGCGCGGCGTTCGATATTGCCGGCCGCTGCGTCGAGGTGCGCGTCACGCGCGGCGACGCCAACGCTTTCCATTACACCTTCAACCTGACGTGAGGTCATCATGAAAATCCGCTTCCGCAATTTGTTTTCCGTGCTCGCCTTCCTTTGTCTGGGCGGCGTCGCAACCGCCGAAGAATTTCCGGCCAAGCCGATCACCATCGTCGTCACCTATCCGGCCGGCGGCGGCGCGGACCTGATGGCACGGCTGATCGCGCCGAAGATGTCCGCCACGCTGAAGCAGCCGGTGATCGTCGAGAACCGGCCGGGCGCCAGCGGGCAGATCGCGGCGGGCTATGTCGCCAAGTCCAATCCGGATGGTTACACGCTGTTGCTCGATGCTTCGTCGTACGCGGTGAACCCGAGCCTGTTCGCCAAGCTGCCCTACGACACCGGCAAGGCCTTCAGCATTATCGGCGTGACGGCGCTGTTTCCGAACGTGCTGGTGGCGACGGCCAACTACCCGGTGAAGAACGTGGCCGACGTAATCGCGGCGGCGAAGAAACAGCCGGGCGAGATCGGCTATGCGTCATCGGGCAACGGCTCGGCGCAACATCTCGCCGGTGCGCTATTTGAGTTGCAGGCGAAGGTGGACATGCTGCACGTGCCGTACAAGGGCGGCGGCCCGGCGATGATCGATGTGATGGGCGGGCAGGTGCCGTTCTTCTTCGCCAATGTCGCCTCCAGCCTGCAGCACATCAAGGGCGGCAAGCTGCACGCGCTCGCGGTCACCAGCGCGAAGCGCTCGGCGATCCTGCCGGATATCCCGACCATTGCCGAAGCCGGTGTGCCGGGCTACCAGGTGTACGAATGGAATGTGCTGTTAGCACCGGCCGGCACGCCGGACAAGACCCTGAATGCGCTGTCGGCCGCGTTGCGCGCGGCATTGGCCACGCCGGACGTGAAGGAACGCGTCGCGGCGCTGGGCGGCGAGTTGTTCACCGGCGGACCCGCGGAATCGGCCGCATTCGTGCGCGAGCAAATGACGTTCTGGGGCAAGGTGGTGAAGGATCGCGGGATCAAGCCGGAATAACGGCTCACGAAAACTGGCGCTACATAGAATCTGAAACCGTCATGAACCGTTGGGACACCCATGCCCATGTCTTCGCCGGCGCGCCGCGCGCAGGCAGCCATTACACGCCACCCGCCAGTACGCTGGCGATGTGGCAGGCCTGCGCGGCGCCGCATGGCATTGGCCGCGTGGTGCTGGTGCAACCGAGTGTTTACGGCAACGACAACAGCGTGATGCTGGACGCGCTGCGCGCCAGCGGCGGCGTGCATCGCGGCGTGGCGGTGCTCGATGCCACGGTGACTGACCGGGAACTGGAAGCCATGCATGCGGCCGGCGTGCGCGGCGTGCGGTTCAACCTGGTCTCACCGGTGGGCAACGATCCGGCGGAAATCGATGCGGTCGCCGCGCGTATCCGGCAGCTGGGCTGGCATCTGCAGTTTTTCCTGCAGCCGAAACACTACGCATGGATCCGCATGGGGCAGGCATTGTGGCGCATCAACGTGGTGCTCGATCACCTCGCGGGCCTGCTTGCCGATACGTTGCTCTCGGCAGGTGAACGCGCCGACCTGCAGGCGCTGGGCGACGCGGGCGCGTGCATCAAGCTGTCGGGGTTTTACCGGCTGGGCATGCAAGCGCCCTATGCCGAGTGCGCGTCGCTGATCCCGCACTTCGCGAAATGGTATTCAGGGCGCATGCTGTGGGGATCGGATTGGCCGCACACCTGGTACATGGAGTCGCCGCGCGGGGCCGCGCCGGAATTTGAGCAACTGCTGGCGCCAGTGCGGGACGCGTTTGCGGATGAGCGGGTGCGAAATGAAATTCTCGTTGAAGCGCCGGGGAGGTTGTATGCGTGAACGTGTCCCGCGCGGCCAATCCGCAAAACCCGCTGTCGCACCGGATTTAGTCCGGTGCCCAAGTTCGTTGATGTGCCCCGCTACAAAAATTGGGCCCCTGACTAAATCAGGGGCGACAGTGCGATTGTTGACGCCACCGCAAACGGCAAAGAACTGAACCGCAGTCAAATCATTTACAACGTCCCATCATCAGGAGCAATCATGAAACACAAACTCATCGCCGCACTCACCACCGCACTTGCATTGTGCTTCCCCACCGCCCACGCAGACACCTACCCCAGCAAGCCCATCCGCCTGCTGGTGCCGTTCGCGCCGGGTGGCAGCTCTGACATCGTTTCGCGTTCCTTTGCCTCCGAAATGCAAAAGACACTGGGCCAGACGGTGGTCGTCGAAAGCAAGCCGGGAGGCGCCGGCAACATCGCCATGCAGGAAGCCAAGGGCAGCGCGCCGGATGGCTACACCATCATCCTCGGCCACGTCGGCACGTTGGCGGTGAACCCGGCCATGTTCAGCAAGCTGCCTTACGATCCGGTGAAAGATTTCGTGCCGATCACGCTGCTTGCCAAGGTGCCGAGTATGCTGGTCGTGCACTCGGAAAAGGTGAAGGCAAAGAACCTGCAGGAACTGGTGGCGTGGGCGAAAGCCAATCCGGGCGCGCTCAATTACGGCTCGGCGGGGAATGGAAGCTCTGGCCACCTGGCGATGGCGTATCTGGCGCTGACGGCCGGCTTCACCGCGACGCATGTGCCCTACAAAGGCACCGGCCCGATGATGACCGATCTGCTGGCTGGCCGGCTTGATGCCACCTTCACTGGCGCACCGCCGTTGATGGCGCACGTGAAGGCCGGCACGCTGCGGCCGATCGCCGTCGGTACTGCCAAACGCGCACCGGCGCTGGCCGATGTGCCGACCATCGCGGAATCGGGCTACCCAGGATTTGAGACCTCGCAATGGTATGGATTGCTGGCCCCCGCCGGTACCCCCGACGCCATCGTGCAAAAACTCGCGCAAGCTGCGGCGGCAGCCGGCAAGACACCAGCGGTTTCCGGCCGGCTTGCGGCCGAAGCGGCTACCGCCTCCACCACCACGCCAAAGGAATTCGCCGAGTTCATCAAGGTTGAAGCGGCGAGATGGAATGATGTGGTGAAGAAATCGCAGATCAAGGCGGATTGATTTTCCACTATTGAAAACGCCAGCACCCGCGCGCCTCGCCGGGCATTTTCGGCCTGGAAGGGGCGCGGGTGCTGGGGTTTGAAAAATGGACGGGCCATATTGACGTCGTCCCAGCGGAGGCTGGGACCCAGTCCGCCCAACATCATTTCACTCGATGCATGCAAGTCAGACGGTGTATTGGACTGGGTCCGCTCCCACGGGTGGCCATGCAGGGCCACCCGGTTCAGCGGGCGCGATGCCGTGCATTGCGAAACCCCCACTTCACCCTGCGCTGGGACGACGGGGTTGACTGTTTCGCGAGAATGCAAACAGCGGGATACATGACGATTGCAATGCGATAATCGCGCTGCCCTATCATTCCCAACAGACATGCTCACCCACCCCCAGTTCGACCCCATCGCCCTTTCGCTCGGCCCCGTCGCCATTCGCTGGTACGGCCTGATGTACGTGATCGCATTCGTGCTGTTCATGTTGCTCGGCCGCCTGCACCTGAAGCGCCGCGCCGATGCCGGCTTCACCCGCGAAACGCTCGATGACTTGCTGTTCTACGGCATGCTCGGCGTGGTTTTGGGCGGACGCTTGGGCTTCGTGGTGTTCTACAAGCCGCTCTATTACCTCGCTCATCCGATCGAGATTTTCTACATCTGGCAGGGCGGCATGTCGTTTCACGGCGGCTTCCTCGGGGTGCTGCTGGCGATGTGGTGGTTCGGGCGCAAGACCCAGCGCAGCTTCTGGCAGGTGACGGATTTCATCGCGCCGCTGGTGCCGACCGGGCTGGCCGCAGGCCGCATGGGCAATTTCATCAACGGCGAATTGCCGGGGCGGGTGACCGATGCCGCCACCTGGCGGTGGGCAATGTGGTTTCCGCAGGTCGATCCGACGCCGCTGGCGCGCCACCCGTCGCAGCTCTACCAGTTCGGCATGGAAGGATTGCTGCTGTTCGCGATTCTCTGGATCTATTCGCGCAAGCCGCGGCCGCTCGGCGCGGTGTCGGCGGTCTTCCTGATCGGCTACGGCAGCTTCCGCTTCCTCGCCGAGTTCGCGCGCGAGCCGGATAGCTTTCTGGGCTTCCTCGCCTTCGGCATGTCGATGGGACAGTGGCTGAGCTGGCCGATGGCGGTGGCGGGAGTGGTGCTGCTGGTGATGGCGTATCGGAAGAAAGGCTAGCCTCAGACTGATATACCTCTTCCTATTGCAAAGGGGGAAGTGCCAGGCCAGGTGTGCGACATTTAATGACTTCTGATTCGATTTCCATTTCAGGAAGGCATTAACTATTGTCATTCCCGCGAACGCGGGAATGACAGATCCGATTCCGAATACCTGAGCGGAAGTTCTCTAGGCCTTCTTCTTCGCCGCCTGCGCACGCGTCGGCTTATCGTCCTGCAGCAGCAACGACAATGGCGTGCCTTCGCCGGTCTTGCGTTTCAGGCCGATCGCGTTGATGAGTTCGTCGAGATGTTCGCTTAATCCTTCGACTCGTTCGTGCGGCAGGGATAGCAGCGCATTCTGCAGCAGGCCCATGGCCGGCGCAGGTGCTTGCCTGACGGTCTTCTTTCCCTGGCCGGTGAGATAAATGCTGACGACGCGCTGGTCGATGCCTTCGCGTGCGCGCGTGATGTGGCCAAGCTCCGCGAGCTTGTCGAGCATGTTGCTGGCAGTGGACTGGTGGATCGCCAGTTCCCGCGCCAGCATGCCGACGGTGATGCCCGGCTGCTGCGAGATCGCGATCAGCGCCCACAACTGGGTCCCGCTGACCCCGGTGTGTTGTTCAATGTCGACGTAGTGTTTCTTCAGGTTGGCGATGACGACGCGAAACTGCGTCAGTACCGCCAGCATCAGGCGATACGCGTGGGATTCGGGCGCCCGCATCGCCACCTCGGCCGACGACGGCCGCCGCCTGGCCTCGAGCCGGGAAGGCCGGATGGCCTTTACGACAAGTGGGGATTTACGCACGGGTATGGGGGCAGACTGTCCCGCCCGCAGCGACGGCCCCGGCCTGGCCGCGCCGGCCAGGTCGGGAGCGCGTCGGGAAGATGATTTGGCTTACTTGCCCTTCAGGACAAAATCCACACGGCGGTTTTCCGCCCATGAGGATTCGTCGTGACCGCTCGCCTTGGGCTTGTCTTCGCCAAAGCTGATGGTATCGATGCGGTCGGTTTTCACACCGAGCACGGCCAGCGCTTTCTTGACGGCATCGGCACGCTTCTGTCCCAGCGCCATGTTGTATTCACGGCTGCCGCGCTCGTCGGCGTTGCCGTCGAGTTCGATCGCGGTGTTGGACTTGATCAGGTATTCCGCATTGTTGCGTACCGCCGCGGCGTATTGGTCCTTGACGGTGAAGCTGTCGAAATCAAAATACACCGTGACGGCAGCGGGCTTGGTCGCGGTCGTGGAAGTTTGCACGGTCGAGGTTGATGCGGCCGGCTTGGTGCTGGCGGATGCGGTCGTCGATTGCGGGACGGTGCCGGCCTGCGACGAGGACCCGACGGCCGCCGGTGGTGCATTCGACGCACAGCCGCCCAGCACGACAAGTGTTGCTGCAATTGTTGTCCATGATGCCAATGGGCCGTACATTTTTGTGTTCAAGGTCTTCTCCGCAGGTTGGGTGTACGAATTATATAGTTTTGCACAAATATATTTGCGGCAAATATTTATGGCAAGCTTTTTTGTGTGCGACAGCGAACATATGCTGCCGTGCCTGCGCAATCCGGCGCGCACGCGGGACGGCAGGGCGCCATGCCCCCGGCATTGCGCAAACCGGCCACCCGCGTGCCGGCTTGACACTTGTCAAGGTCATTGCTGCGGTGCACAATTAAGCTTCATTGGTGTGCGCGACATCCTGCAATTCAAGCCTGATCGTCCCGCCACGGGTGCTCCGCCACCCAAGCCCGCTATCGCCGGTTGAGCGGAGGCGCAATGCGGCCATCGCCTGGTGGCGACGGCAGTCTGGAAAAACTCTGGGAACCCTGAAATGAAATTCTGTATTGTTGGTGCGGGTGCGATCGGTGGCTTTGTCGGCGCGAAGCTGGCCGCGGCCGGTGAGGATGTCACCTTCATCGCGCGCTGGAAAAACCTCGACGCCATACGCAGCCACGGCATGATCGTGAAATTTCCCGATGGCACGGTGCTGGAAGCGCGCGGCGCGAAAGCGACCGACAGCTTTGCCGCCGTCGGCCACGTCGATTGCATCATCCTCGCGCTCAAGACCCACCAGGTTGAGGCCGTCGTCAACCAGCTCCTGCCCTTGTACGGCCCGAAGACGACCGTGATCACCATGCAGAACGGCATCCCCTTCTGGTACTTCCACAAGCACGGCGGCCCCGATGGCAAATACGAGGGCACGCGCGTGAAAGCGGTCGATCCGCAGGGGGTATGCATGGATGGCATTCCCGCCGAACGCATCATCGGCTGCGTCGTGTATCCGGCCGCGGAACTGGTGGCGCCGGGTGTGGTGCGGCATATCGAGGGCGATCGCTTTCCCCTCGGCGAACCCGACGGCAGCATCAGCAATCGGGTGAAGGACCTGTCCGATATTTTCGCCAAGTCCGGCCTGAAGGCGCCGGTGCTCGACAACATCCGCAATGAGATCTGGCTGAAGCTGTGGGGCAATCTCACCTTCAATCCGATCTCCGCGTTGACGCACGCCACCCTGCAGGATATCTGCCAATTCCCGCTGGGCCGCGAACTGGCGACCAGCATGATGCGCGAGGCGCAGGCGGTGGCCGAAAAACTCGGCGCGACCTTCCGCGTCACGCTCGAAAAGCGCATCGACGGCGCCGAGAAGGTCGGCCGTCACAAGACCTCAATGTTGCAGGACGTGGAAGCGGGCCGCGCCATCGAGATCGATGCGCTGGTCGGTTCCGTGGTCGAGCTCGGCCTGCTGACCCGCGTGCCGACACCGACCATCACCGCGATCTACCAGGCATCGAAGTTGCTCGCGCATACCATCGAGACCGAAAAGGTGGCGGTGCGCGGGATAGAGCTTCCGCAGGTTTAGGCATTCCCCGGGAAAGTGCGGTCGCCGTGAAAGGGTGACCGCCGGGAAATCCCCCTCCTGCCCGAATGGCACTTACTTAAGAACTTTGGACTCCATACTTGATCGCAAACTGGTTACGAGCGTCAATCTCAAGATTGTCGCCCCGGCGAAGGCCGGGGTCCAATTTTGTCTGGGCTGCGATGCATCGAAAATTAGGCCCCGGCCTTCGCCGGGGCGACAGTAAATACCATCGTCGCGATGCATCGGATACCACTTTTCTGCTTAAGTAAGTGACATTCCCCTCCTGCCCCTTTTTCAATGGAGGAAGCACCCCGCGAAGCCGCCCCCAAAGACTGACACCGGCCTCACGCCGATACCGCCACCCCCCGCCGCCGCAACCGCCGGTGCGCTGCGCGCGCATGCGGCACCCAGCCATGGCTGACCCAGCGCCGCCACATCAGCAGGCCGCGAATCCATTCATCGGCCGCGTAGGCGATCCAGATACCGGTCAGGCCGAGGCCGAGATGAATGCCGAGCAGCCAGCTGCCGCCGCCCAGCACGATGGCCATCGACGCGGCGCCGGCCACCACCGGATAGCGCGCGTCGCCGGCCGCGCGCAGGGCGTTGATGACGACAAGATTGAACGTGCGTCCCGGTTCCAGCAGCACCGTCCACCACAACAACAGGGAACCGGTGGCAATGATGTTCGTGTCCTGCGTGAACTGGCGCAGCAGCCACGGTCCGGCCAGCGCCGCGCCGGTTGCCGCGATCACGCTGATGGCGAGGCCGCGTGCCAGCGCGCGCCGCACCAGCCGGTGCGCGTCGCGCAGGTGCCCGCCGCCGATCAGGTGGCCGACGACGATCTCCACCGCGAGCCCGGTGGCCAGGCCGAACAGCAGCACGCCGTAGGTGACTTGCAGCGTGTAGGCCTGCGTGGCGAGGCTCTGCGCGCCCAGTTGGCCGGCGACGGCGATACTGACCATGAAGGCGAGCCGGTAAGCGATGTTCTCCGCGGCGCCCGGCAGGCCGATGCGCAGCACCATCGACAACTCATGGCGCGGCAGGCGCCACCAGTCGCCCCGGTGCGGCACCAGTCCCAAGCGGATGCGCCAAAGCCACAGATGCAGCGCGATGCCGAGCACCCGGCTCGCGGCAAGCGCGATGGCGAATCCGGGCAGGCCGAAGCGGGGCATCAGCAGCAGGGCGAGCACCAGGTGGGTGAGGTGCATGGTCACGATCACGGCCAGCGCATCGCGCACCCGCAGGTGCGCGCGCATCACGCCGGCCATCGAGGCGTTCCAGGCATCGAGTAGCATTGCCGGCGCCAGCGCCTGCAGGAAGGGTGCTGCGATCGGCAATACTTCCGCGGGGGCCTGCATCAGTCGCAGCAACGGGTAAGCGCCGCTCAGCGCAAGCGTTGCGGTGAACAGGCCGACCCAGCTGCTCGCGCCGAGAACCGCCCGCGCCACGGCATCGGCCGCATCGCGCCGGCCGCTGCCCAGGCTTTGCGCGACGACGACGCTCACCCCGGCGCCGACCACCCTGAACAGGATGAACAGCATCGCCGACACCTGGTTGGCCAAGGCGAAGGCGGCGCCCGCCGGATCGCTGATGTGTGCGGCGAGAATGGTGCCGAGCACACCGACGCCGATGCCGAGGCACAGTTCGAGAAACAGCGGCCAGGCGATATCGAGCAGGCGCGGCCGCGATGAAACAGGCACGGTCATGTCGGTGTCAGCTCAAGGCAGGATGATGACCGGCGTGTCGTCCATCACCCGCGGGTCGGTTTGCGGATGCCCGCCGCCGATGCTGCCGTGCTGTGCGTCGGGGCTGAGCGCGCGGTAGCCGCCGTCGTAGTCCCAGGTCGTGACGTAGAGCTTCACGCCTGAGAGCGTCTTCAGTTGCCCGAGTGCGCTGGCCGGCAGGATGAAGGTCACGGTGTTGAGTGCCGCATCGGCGCGGATGTCCGCCGCCGGCGTGACCAGGGTTCCTTCCTGCGTGGCGGATGCGCCGTCGGCGGCGAACAGCGCGTTCGACCAGCCGTGCGCGCGCAACCGGTAGTGCCAGCGCATGCCGGCCGGCAGCACGCCGTTTTGCAAAGGCATCAGCGTGGCGCCGCCGTCGCGGCCCGGCACCTCGATGAACAGGGTGAAGGCGACATGATCGAATCCGTTTTGCGGATTCCAGAACGTGGTGATCTTGTTCATCGTCACATCGATCTTCATCGCGCCGCCCGCGCCCGATACCTTGAGGTGGCGGATATCCATCTGCCGATTGACGCCCCACGTGGCGTCGGTGGGATAGATATAGGTGCCGCGCGGGCCGCGATCGTCGCCGGCCGGGTCCATCGCCTCCGCGAGCAGCGTCCAGTTGCGCTCGACGCGAAACGCGCGCGTGGCCGATACGGCAGCCGGCATGCCGGCGGAGGATTCCGCCCACGCGACGACGCTGTGGTGGACTGATGCGTCGAGCATCCTGCCGGTGTCGACGCTGGCCGCCCAAGTGCGATCGGGAGCGGGGGTGATCATCTGCGCGCCGGCGAGATCGCCGTCGATGACCAGCCTGAATGCGTTCGTCCCGCGCGCGGTGCCCGACACCGGGAAGTCGCCGCGCATCGCTGCACGCGGCAACGCCCGCATCGTGATCGCGGCGGCGGCCAGCTTTGGAAGGTGACGCGCCACTCTCCACACCTGGCCGCTGTGGGGCGCGAGTGTCAAGGTGATGCGGCCCGCGGCGCCGACCGTCACATCGGCGGGCATGCCGTCGATGCCGAACAGTCCCTGCAGCACGGTGCCGGCCGGCAGGCGCGTGTCGAGGTTGTCCAGCAGCGTGGCGGCCGGGGAGGTATTGAACATCACCAACATCGAATCAGCGCCCGCCGACATGCGGTAGGCCAGCGCGCCGGGAGTGGCCGCGTTGCTTTTCAGGATCGTCGGTGTGCCGCGCGAGAACACGCGGTGCGAGCGGCGCAGGGAACTCACCGCCGCGAGGTAGCGATACAGCGGCGCCGTGGTGTCGAAACGGTCTCGCCCGCCGGACTGGAAGCCGGCCTTGAACATCGCCGCGCGCGGCTCGGTGAAAGCCTGCTCGGTGCCGTAGTAGATCGTCGGGATGCCCGGCAGCGTCATGATCGTCAACAGGCTTTGCTTCAGCGCGGCTATCGAGCCGCCGGCGAGAAAGCGGTCGACATCGTGATTATCGACAAAGGTCGCCATCAGGTGCGGGCGCCGGTGCAACTTCATCATGGCCTCGATGCGATAGGCGAGTTCCGCCGGCGGCCGGCCGCGCGCGAACACATCGCCCAGCGTCGCGTACAACGGAAAATTGAGCATGCCCGGCAGCAGCGGCCGGCCGTCGGCGGCGGTCATGTAGCGCTCGATCTTGCGGGCCTGCTTGTCGGCATAAGGCTTGTCGATGCCGAAGCCCTCGCCGAAGACGTGAAAATGCCGGCGCCCGGTCTGGCGCGCGACGCTCGCCATGCCCGGATGGCGCGCGTCGCGTGAATACATGAAATCGGCAAAGTACGTGGCCGGCACGTAGAACGCTGTATCGACGCGGAAAGCATCGACGCCGACTTCCCGGATCCAGTAGCCGTAGCTTTCGCGCAGGCTTTGCCGTACCTGCGGATTCTCGGTGTTCAGGTCATCGAGGCCGCCCATCTGCCAGTCGCTTTCCTGGCGGGGATCGGTGAAGTCGACGACATTCGGTGTCCAGTGATAAATCGCCGCGCGGCGGTGCTCGGGGTTGCGGGCGTCGTTCATGCTGAAGGGCCACTGCGAAGGCGCGCCGGCGGGCTTCGAGCCGCCGTTGAGGGTGAAATGGCGCGCCGGATCCGCCGCGCTCCAACCGCCCTCGTAGGCAAAGAAATTGCCGGTGTGATTGACGACGATGTCCTGCACCAGGTACATGCCGGCGGCGTGAAGGGCGTGCGACAGGCCCCGGTAATCGTCGAGCGTGCCGAGATGGCGATCGACGGCCATGAAATTCTCCGCCCAATAGCCGTGATAGCCGCCGTAATTTACCAGCGGGTCCCACCATTGGTTGGCGACCGGCGGCGAGATCCAGACGGCGGTGGCGCCGAGGCCGCGGATGTAGTCCAGTTTTTGCTCGACGCCGCGCAGGTCGCCACCGTTGTATTTGGCATTGCTGGCGGGATCGAATTCGCCTGCGGCGAGGTCATTGTTGGCCGGGTCGCCGTCGTTGAAACGGTCGGTCATCAGGAAATAGATGATCTGGTCGCGCCAGTCGGGCGAGGGCACATGCAGTTTGAGTTGCCCGGTCGTGGCAGTTTGTGCGCGCGCCGATGGGATGCCGATGGACGCCTGCCCGGCTGCCCCGGTTTCCGCAAGCGTGGCCGTCGCCAGGAACGCGAGCATTGTCGCGGCCATGCGCAAAATCGAAATCCGGCGTGGAATGTTCATGCTGTCCCAGATGAGGTAAACGCAACAGGGCGCGATCATGGAGCGCGCGTGATCGATACCGGTAAAGTAATTTTACTACTAAGAATTTACCGATCCCGATTGCCCGCGCGCGAGTCGATCCTTGCTTGACCGACGGCGCCGGGCGTTCTGCTGCGCATTGACTACAAGACCGGCGGCGAAATGAAGCCGTCCCTCCCGCGAAGTTTGCGGCGATAATGGCTGTGTAGTAAAACTACTTTCTCATTGTCGCGGAATGACCCGGCCATGGTTGAACGCAATCGTCTCGATTCGCTGCTGCACATCGCGGTCCTGGGGGCGGCAGCGAATTCCCTGTTGTCCGGCTGTGCGGGCGTGATCGGTCTCACCCCCGTGCCGGGCGTCACGCGTTCCGCGCCGGAAGGGGTATTCGTCACCTATGAATTCTTTCCTTCGCGTCACGTGGCCGCCCGCAAAGTGGTTATCTGGCTGCCGGCGGATTACGCGCAGTCGAATGAGCCCCACGCGGTGCTCTATATGCACGACGGCCAGAACCTGTTTTATCCGGCCACGTCGATGGCCGGACAGCCGTGGGCGGTCGACATGATCGTCGGTCGCCTGCTGTGCGAGGGAAGCATCCGCCGCACGCTGGTGGTGGGCATTGCCAACACGGCAGACCGCAACCGCGAATACACTCCGGCCAAACCGTTGGCGGCGATGCCGCCGGAAATGAGGCGCCTCGCCATAGGCGGCGGCGGGGAAATCATATCTGAAGCGTACCTGCGTTTCCTGGTGACCGAATTGAAACCATTTATCGACGCGAATTTCCGCACATTGCCGGGGCGGGACGATACATGCGTCATGGGCTCCAGCCGCGGCGGGCTGATCTCACTCTATGCCCTGGCGCGCTATCCGCATGTATTTGGCGGCGCCGCCTGCCTGTCAACGCACTGGACAATCACCACCGACTATTCCGTGTTGTTTCCCCCCGGCGACGCGCGCGTGAACGCGCTGGCGCAGTCGTACCTGGATTGGCTCGCAATTCATTTGCCGCGTGCAGGCTCGCATCGCCTGTATTTCGATCACGGCTCGAAAAACCTCGATTCACTGTATGCGCCATTTCAAGCGAAAGCGGATCGCATACTCGAGCACAAGGGATACCGGCAGGATGTCGACTGGATGACGCGGATATTTCCGGGTGCCGACCATAACGAACCGGCATGGCGCGAGCGCTTGCATATCCCTTTGCAGTTCCTGATGGCGCGGTGATTTGTCGCCAACCTGCGGTAAATCATATTCAGGATGTGCACGCCGGTTTGGCCATTGACCGCGCATTTACCCCGGAAAACAGAACATTGTTGTAGGATAACTACAAATCCAAAAGCGGTCGATAGCCGCGAATAAATACGTAAACCATTGTTTTATTATAATTAATATTGTTTTTGTATCAATATGCGCACAAAAATAACCTACTTGACGATGCACATCATGGTTGACATGAATATAGTTTTATTACAAACTCGGCCAAGAATTCAGGCTTTCAAGATTTGGTTTACATATCACTTCCCATATCAGTTCCCACAAACACAAGCGTCCCCCGAGGGACCGCGATTTGTCCAATTACTAGAGGAGACGTTTGATGAAGACTTCAGTCAAGAAGCGCTGCCACAGCCCTTCTGCGAATCAGTTCGATTTCAGGCTTAGCCCGGTTGCCGCCGCATGCGCCATGGCGCTGTTTGCGATGACCGCGAGTGCGCAGCAGGCCGACCCGGCGACGGAGGCGGCCAAGCAGGAAGCCGCCAAGAAGGAAGCTGCCAAGAAGTCCGGCGCGCAAAGCCTGGATACGGTGGTCGTCACCGGTATCCGCCGCGGCATCGAGGAAGCGATCTCGGTGAAGCAATCATCAAACTCCATTGTCGAAGCGATTTCGGCGGAAGACATCGGCAAACTGCCGGACAACAGTATTGCCGAATCGATCGCGCGCCTGCCGGGTCTCGCGGCGCAACGCGTTGCCGGTCGCGCCACCACTGTCAGCATCCGCGGCATGTCCGGTGATTTCGCCAGCACGTTGTTGAATGGTCGCGAGCAGGTCAGCACCGGCGACAACCGCGCGGTCGAATTCAACCAGTACCCGTCGGAGCTGTTGAGCGGCGTGCTGATTTACAAGACACCCGACGGCGCGCTGATCGGCCAGGGCCTGTCCGGCACGGTAGATCTGCAAACGGTGCGTCCGTTGTCATTCAGCAAGCGCACCGTGGCGGTCAGCCTGCGCGGCGAGAAAAACTCGCTGGGCGCGCTTAACGACGGCGTGTCGGCCAACGGCAGCCGTCTCAGTGCCTCGTACATCAACCAGTCCACCAGCAAGACTTTCGGTATCGCGCTCGGCTATGCCCACCTGGACTCGCCGAGCCAGGTGCAGCGCTGGGAAGCGTGGGGCTATGCCACCGCGGACACCGCCTCTCCTGGCATCCCGGCCGGCACCCAGGCATTGGGCGGCAACAAGATTTACGCAGAATCCATCGAGGCCAAGCGTGACGGCGTGATGGCGGTGCTGGAATGGAAGCCCAACAAGGACTATTCCAGCCTGCTGGATCTCTACTATTCAAAGTTTAACCAGGACACCACCGCACGCGGGATGGAATTCGGCCTGGTATGGGGCGCCGACAGCCTGGCGAGTCCGGTCGTCAAGAACGGATTCCTGGTGTCGGGCAACTACATCGGCGTGAAGCCGGTACTGCGCAATGATTTGAACAAGCGTACCGACGACATCAAGGCGCTGGGCTGGAACAACAAGCTCACGTTGGCCGGCGGCTGGACCGCGGTCGGTGACCTGAGCTGGTCAAAAGCCAAGCGCGATGAATCGATCCTCGAGACCTATGCCGGCACCACCGGCGCCAAGAGCAATTTCCAGTACTCGCAGGATCTCGGCACCGGACTGCCAACCTATGCGACGGGCCTGAACTACGCCGATCCCAGCATCATCAAGCTGGTGGATTCCGGCGGCTGGGGCCAGGATGGCTTCATCAAGTTCCCGAAGGTCACGGATGAGTTGAAGTCCTTCCGCCTGACCGCCAAGCGTGACTTGCAGGGCTTCTTCAGTCAGCTAGACGTCGGCGTGAATTATTCCGAGCGCAACAAGACCCGCTTGTCCGATGAATTCTTCGTTAACCTGAAATCGTCGCCGACCACGGTACCGTCGGGCATGCTGACCTCGACGACCTCACTCGGCTATGTGGGCATCCCGGGGGTGTTGAGCTACAACATTCAGAGCGCCTACGACAACCTGTACCAGTTGAGGCGCCTGCTGCACCAGGACGTTTTCAACAAGGACTGGACCGTTGAAGAAAAGGTCTCGACGCTCTACGGCAAGATGGATATCGACACCGAATTCGGTTCGATCCCGGTGCGCGGCAACGTCGGCTTCCAGGTCATTAACACCGACCAGAACTCGACTGCCTTCGCCGTCGGCAACGGCAACGCCACCACCGGTGTCAGCAGCTACAGCGATGGCAAGAAATACACCGATTTCCTGCCTAGCCTGAACCTTGCCTTCAGCTTTGCCGACGAGCAGACCTTCCGCATCGGCATCGCCAAGACCATGGTGCGGGCGCGCCTCGACCAGCTTCGCGCCAGCAACAACTACAGCCTGAGCGCGACCGACCGCAAGTGGAGCGGCAGCGGCGGCAACCCGCGCCTCGATCCGTTCCGTGCGAATTCGTACGACGTGTCGTATGAAAAGTACTTCGGCACCAAGGCCTATGTATCGGTGGCGGCCTTTTACAAGGAACTGAAGTCGTATATTTTCCAGGACCGGGTCGACAAGGATTTCACCGGCTACCCGAATCCGAGCAATGGCGCGATCATACCGATTTCGAATATCGGCGGCTTCGATTCGCCGGTCAACGGACAGGGCGGACGCATGAACGGTGTTGAAATTGCCGCGTCGCTGCCGTTCAACTTGATCACGCAGGCCCTCGATGGATTTGGCGCCGTGGTCAGCCATGCCGATACCGACAGCTCAATCAAGCCCAATGGACCCAATGGCGGCACCCAGCCGTTGCCGGGCCTATCGCGGCGGGTGACCAACGTGTCGGCCTACTATGAGAAGTACGGCTTCTCGGCCCGGGTCAGCCAGCGTGAACGGTCGGCCTTCGTCGGCGAAGTGACCGGGTTTGGCGCGGACCGCGAATTCCGCTACATCAAGGGCGAGCGGGTCATCGACGCGCAGGTTGGCTATGCGTTCGACAGCGGCAGCTGGAAGGGCCTGTCGCTCCTGCTGCAGGTCAACAACGTCAACAACACGCCGTACCAGACATATGACACGGTGCCCGAAAAACCGAACCAGTACACGACCTACGGCCGCACCACGCTGCTGGGCGTGAACTACAAGTTCTGATCGTGCCGTAACGGTCAGCAAACCCTGCCGGTCGCGCACCGGCAGGGTTTTTTCCTTTTGGGCGGCAGGGGACTCGTGCGCCGGCAAGCGCGGGGTGTCGGGAATCGGTTGGCCTGTCCCGCACTTGTGGCGGTCTGCGTACATCACCATAATTGTTGCGGGCGCAGGTGTTCCCCGCGTCACCATTTCTGGATTGATCCATGTCTGATAATCGCGTCAAGAATATCGTCATCGTCGGCGGCGGCACGGCCGGCTGGATGGCGGCGGCGGCACTGTCAAAAGTACTCAGTCGCGAGTACAGCATCAGGCTGATCGAATCCGACGAGATTTCGACTGTCGGTGTCGGCGAGGCCACCATCCCCCAGATCAAGCTCTTCAACCAGGTCCTTCAGCTCGACGAAGACGACTTCATCCGCAACACCCAGGGCACGTTCAAGCTCGGCATCGAGTTTGTCGACTGGACACGCCCGGGGCACTCCTATATCCACGGCTTCGGCAGCATCGGCCAGGACCTGGGCCTCATCCAGTTTCATCATTACTGGCTAAAACAGTTCCAGGCCGGTGCCGCCGCCGACATCGGTGCCTACTCGCTCAACACCGTGGCCGCGCCACGTGACAAGTTCATGCGCGCCGTCGATATGGCCAATTCGCCGCTGAACAACATCGCCTATGCCTATCACTTCGATGCCGGCCTGTATGCGAACTATCTGCGTCGCTACGGCGAGGAGCGCGGCGTGCGCCGCACTGAAGGCAAGATCGTCAGCACGGTGCTGCGCGCGGCCGATGGCTTCATCGAGGCCGTGATTCTGGAAAGCGGCGAGAAAGTGAGCGGCGAGCTGTTCATCGATTGCTCGGGATTCCGCGGCCTGCTGATCGAGCAGGCGCTCAAGAGCGGCTACGAAGACTGGACGCACTGGCTGCCATGCGATCGTGCCATCGCCGTGCCGTGCGCGACGGTCGGCCCGCCGACGCCCTACACGCGCTCCAGCGCGCGGCCCGCGGGTTGGCAATGGCGTATCCCGTTGCAGCATCGCGTCGGCAACGGCCACATTTTTTCCAGCAAGCACATGAGCGAGGACGAGGCCACCGCGATCCTGCTGAATAATCTCGACGGCGAGCGCCTGGCGGAACCGCGCACCCTCCGATTCGTGACGGGCCGTCGTAAGAAATTCTGGAACAAGAACTGCGTGGCCATCGGACTCTCCAGCGGCTTCATGGAGCCGCTGGAATCGACCAGTATTCACCTGATCCAGTCGAGCGTCGCGCGCCTGATCAGTTTCTTTCCCGACAAGAGTTTTGCCCAGGCCGATATCGACAAGTACAACCAGCAGACCGACTGGGAGTTCGAACGCATTCGCGATTTCCTGGTGCTGCACTATCACGCCACCGAGCGCAATGACACGCCGTTCTGGAACTACTGCCGCACTATGCAGATCCCGCCCGAACTTGCGGAGAAGATGAAGATTTTCGCCAACAATGGCCGCTTCATACGCGAGGGCGATGAGCTGTTCGGCGTCACCAGCTGGGTGCAGGTGATGCTGGGGCAGGGTATCCAGCCGCGCGGCTATCACCCGATGGTTGATCTGTTGACACAGGCCGAACTGACGGAGTTTGTCGATGGCATCAAGAACGTCATCGACAAATGCGTGGAGGTGATGCCGAGCCACGCTGAATTCATCGCCCAGAACTGCGCGGCCGAAGCGGTCATGGCGAAAAAGATGATGGCGGCGAAGGTCGCTTAGCGCCCTCCGGCGCGACGCTCCGGAAACAAAGGGAACGTCACGTTACCTCCGTTCGTTGTGCGCTTGTCGATGCACATATGAGCCAATTCCCTGAAACAAACTCAAGCACTGGCGCGGCTTTCCGGGCGTTTTCGCGCCACAGGGCGCACGGGTGCTTGAGTTTGCCGGACCCATAGGGACGCGCCGACTCCGCAAAAACGCACTAGGGGCTGATTAGCGTCACGCCAAACATCGCCGGCACATCGATCTTCACGGCGCCGTCGACCACCGGCGCGAGCGCGCCGCTGAGGATGTCTCGCATGGACGTGGCCTTTGCCCCGTCGGGCAATTTCACCGTCACGGTCTTCACGGTCGTCGCATTGTTGGTCGCGGTGATCGCGAACGCGTCGCCCAAGCGCCGCACCAGCACGAT
>JBDTSU010000026.1:0-20166 GCA_039930965.1 Betaproteobacteria bacterium | reverse complement strand
CATGCGTAGCCAAATCATCATTTGTCTTTTCGTCACGTTGCTGTTCCAGGCTATCGCCATGGCGAGCCACGGGTATGACCGGGACTTTAACGGTGACTCGCCGCACGCTGTCCTTCACCAGGCAGGGGTGAGCCATCACCACCAGGCAGACGGCTCCCTATATCTGGACAGTTCCGACAAATCCAAAGAACACATCGGGGCGGATCATTGTCCCAACACACCTGGCCTGTTACCGACGGTGTGCACGGCCACAATGCCGCCGGTGAAGTTCGGCACACCTCCCCTGATCTCCACGCTCGCCCTTGCGTCGCCGTTCATAGAAGGGCCCAGGCGACCACCCCGGCTGACTGCGTAGCGCGAATGTGAGCCGGGTCTTCGCCTGTGAGCGTGACCGGGACTTGTCAACGCGGGCTTGAAGCATCACGCCACCGCTATGGTGCGCGTCATATGCCCTTGCCCAAACATCAGTCAGGAACATCGTGAAGCCGATACCCAAGTTGATTTTCTGCGTTTTCGCAGCAAGCTTGTTCTATAGTGCCGCCTTTGCACAACCGCCCGCATTGTCATCTTCGCGCCATGGCGCGCCGACCGTGACGATGGCCGTCGAAGCGGCCTGGCAACGATCCGTACAATCGCGCTCGGCCGGTGGCCAGCTGGACCTGGCCAAGGCGAACCAGGAGGCCGCGTCAAGTTTGTGGGCGGCCCCGCCTTCGCTGGAGCTATCGCGCCGTAGCGACCACGGCAACGAGAGTGTGGGATTGCGCGAATCCGAAATGGGTTTTTCCTGGCCGCTGCTGCTGCCGGGACAACGTTCCGCGCGCGGGACGGCCGCCCAGTCCGAGCTGGATGTCGCGGAGAATTCCCGCCTGCTCGCAAGGCTGCGCATTGCCGGTGACGTGCGTGAAGCGGCCTGGGACTTGATCGCCCGGGAATCGGAACAAAAGGTTGCCGACACGCAGGCAAGCAGCCTGCAGGCCCTGGCCGACGATGTCGAAAGGCGTGTCAAGTCGGGTGACCTGGCGCGCGCCGACGAACTCGCCGCGCGCGCGGAACACCTGGCCGCGAGCGCGGTGGCAACCGATGCGCGGCAACGTCTGCAGAATGCGCTCTCGCATTGGCGATTGCTGACTGGAGTGGAACCGCTTGCCGACGCCAATGAATCCGCGCCGGACATCGCGCCGGCGCGTCATCCTGAACTCGATCTTGCCATCGCCGCGTCCGAAAGCGCGCGCAACAAGTTGAATCTGGTGCGTGCCTCGCGCATGGATCCGCCGGAGTTAAGTGTGCGCTTTCGCCAGGAAACGCCGGGCACCGGCCTCCCCGCACAAAACAGCGTGGCCTTCGGTATCCGCATTCCACTCGGTACCAGCGACCGGAACCTGCCGCGCGAAGCGGCCGCGCGCGGCGAACTGGAGGTCGCGCGCGCCACCGAAGAGCGCTTGCGCGAGCGCCTGGGTACGGAAGCCGATGTCGCACGCGCCGCGGTACTGTCGGCCGAGCAGCAGCAGCGTGCAGAGGCGGTTCGCGCCGGGCTGCTGCGGGAACGCGCGCGGCTGTTCGACAAATCCTTTCGTGCCGGCGACACCTCGCTCCCCGACTTGCTGCGCGCGGCAACCGCCGCCGCGCAGGCCGACGCCGGCCTCGCCAGACAACAGGCGGCAGTGGGTCTGGCCCGCGCCCGCCTACAAACAACCCTTGGACGACTCCCATGAAAACCTTCACCCAACACACCTGCGGCCGACCGCGCAATACGCTACATGTGGCTTTTGTCACATTGGCTGCCACATTTAGTCTCGCGACATATGCCGGCCCCGGCGCCCATGGACCCGGAGGCGAACATCTTGATGCGCCCGGTGCCAGCGTGTCCGCCGGCAACGCAAGCCCTCGTGTGGAGAGCAAGTCGGAGACCTTTGAATTGGTGGGCAGATTGGAAAACGGCGTACTTTCAATATTGATCGACCGTTATGAAACCAATGAACCGGTGCTGGATGCGAGCGTGGATATCGAATCCGGTGGCGCCAAGGCCAAAGCGGCATTCCGTGCCGACCAGGGCGACTATGTGGTGACCGACCCGGCAATGCTGAAGTTGCTGTCGGGCCCGGATACTTATTCCCTGATTTTCACGATCAGTGCCGGGAAGGACAGCGATCTGCTCGACGGCAAGCTTTTTCCTGGCAGCGCGGCGGCTTCGCATGTATCCGCCGGCGCGACCCGGGGCATGGCAATCGCGGCATGGACGGCTGCGGTGCTCGGTATCGGTGCCGTGGTCTTCTTTTTCTGGCGCCGGCGAAATGCGCGCCGATTTGGGTACCAACGTGCTGGAGGTGTCCGATGAATTCAACTTTCCTTGCCCAATGCTTCGGGACCGGCAGACTCGCTTTGCAACTGGGGGCAGTCATGCTGCTCACGCTTACTGCAGTTCACGCCGGGCCAGGTGCGCACGGACCCGGCGGCGAGCATCTTGACGCGCCGGGGGCCGTCAATGCGTCGGGGCTCGCGCGCTTGCCGGATGGCAGCGTGAATGTCCCCAAGCTCGCTCAACGGCGTATGGGTATCCGTACCGTCATGGCACCTGAACGTCAAGCTGCCGCGACAGTCGAACTGCCGGGCCGCATCGTGATGGATCCCAACGCGGGCGGCCGCGTGCAAGCGGCGCACGGCGGCCGTATCGAACCCGGCCCCAAAGGCCTGCCCGTCGCCGGCCAGAAGGTGGCGCGTGGCGAGGTGCTTGCCTTTGTGCGGCATCACACCGAACCTTATGCGTTGGCGAATCAACAGTCGCAACTGAGCGAACTGCGCGCCAACCGCGTTTTGGCCGAGAAACGCGTGCAACGGCTGGAGTCGCTGGAAGGAACGGTTCCGCGCAAGGAAATCGACGCCGCGCGCGCCGAACTGCAAAGCCTTTCCGAACGCGAACGCGCGGTGGGCAATAGCCTGGTCTCGCGTGAGGCGCTGACCGCACCGGTGTCGGGCGTGATTGCGCGTGCCGACGTCATCGCCGGCCAGGTGGTCGAGTCGAAGGACATCTTGTTCGAGGTAATCGATCCCGCTCGGGTGCTGGTCGAAGCGGTAACGGCTGACGCCAGCCTGATCGGCCGCATCGGTAGTGCTCATTTGCTTTCGGTGCCAGACGTTACCCTTAAATTGCTCGGGGGCGCACGCAGCCTGCGTGACGGCGTGCTGCCGCTAACATTCAGTGCGCGTGTTGACAAGGTCGGCGCGGCACTGCCGCTCGCGGTCGGTCAGCCGATCACCGTGGTCGCGACGCTAAACGAAAGCGCCAAGGGTTTCGTGCTGCCGGCGCAGGCGGTGGTGCGCAATTCTTCCAACGAGCCGGTGGTCTGGATCAAGTCCGGCGCCGAGCGCTTCATACCGCAGCCGGTGCAATACCGGGCGCTGGATGCGCAGACGGTGCTGGTGGTGCAGGGACTGGGCGCGGACAATCGCGTGGTGGTCCTCGGCGCGCCGCTCATCTCACAGATCCGCTGAGCGGGGCAAAGAATGTTTAATTGGATCGTTCAACACAGCCTGAGTAACCGGCTTTTTGTGCTCGCCATCGCGCTGTTGCTGACCGCATATGGCGCGATGACCGCGTTGCGAACGCCAGTTGATGTTTTCCCGGACCTCAACAAACCCTTGGTCACGGTGCTGACAGAAGCCGGCGGCATGGCCCCGGAAGAGGTGGAACAGGTGGTCACATTCCCGATCGAGACCGCGCTTAACGGCATGCCGGGCGTGAGTCGCGTGCGCTCGACGTCCGGCATCGGCCTTTCGATTGTCTATGCGGAATTCGACTGGGGCACCGACATTTACCGCAGCCGCCAACTGGTAGCCGAACGCCTGGCACTGGTGCGCGAGCAACTTCCCGGCGGCGTCACGCCGATCATGGGGCCGGTATCGTCGATCATGGGCGAAGTGATGCTGATCGCCTTGCCGCTGGACCCACAGGACGGAAAGAAACCCGCAGTCACGCCCATGCAGGCGCGCGAATACGCAGACTTTGTCCTGCGTCCGCGCCTGCTGTCGCTGGCCGGTGTGGCGCAGGTGATTCCGATCGGTGGCGAGGTGCGGCAGTTGCGGGTGGAGCCGGACACGGCGCGCATGGCACAGTTTGGTGTCTCGCTCAGCCAGGTCGAGCAGGCCCTGCGTGGTTTCGCGAGCAACGCCGGCGGCGGCTTCATCGACCTCAACAGCCGGGAATATTTGATCCGGCACCTTGCCCGCACCAACCGCGTCGAAGACTTGCAAGGCCTTGCCGTGGCGTGGAAGGACGGCCGTCCCATTTTGCTGGAGCAGATTGCCACGGTGCGTTTTGCGGCGGCATTGAAACGAGGCGACGCCGGCTATAACAGTGCGCCGGCCGTCATCATCAGTGTGCAAAAGCAACCGACCGCCGATACCGTCAAGCTCACACACAACATCGAAACCGCCCTGGCCGAACTCAAGCAAGGGCTGCCCGCCGGCATGAGCCCGCCGCGGGTTCTGTTTCGCCAGGCGGATTTCATTCAGGCCTCGATTGGCAACGTCAGCGGTGCGCTGCGTGACGGCGCGATCATGGTGGCCATTGTGCTGTTTGCATTCTTGCTATCGGCGCGCACGACGCTGATTTCCCTCGTTGCCATCCCGCTGTCGCTTGCCGTTACCGCCCTGGTGTTCCAGTGGCTCGGGCAGTCGATTAACGTGATGACGCTGGGCGGATTGGCGATCGCGATCGGTGAATTGGTGGACGACGCGGTGGTTGATGTGGAAAACATCTTGCGCCGGTTGAAGCAGAATCGCAGCCTGGCGAACCCTCGCAGCCTGACCGAAGTTGTGCGCGGTGCCAGCGTCGAAGTACGTTCAGGCATCGTTTACGCCACCGTGATCGTGGTGCTGGTGTTCGTGCCGCTGTTCGCGCTGCCGGGCCTTGAGGGCCGGTTATTTTCACCACTCGGTATTGCGTATATCGCATCGATCCTGGCATCGATGCTGGTATCGATGACGGTCACGCCCGTCATGTGCTACTACTTGCTGCCAAACATGAAGCGCCTTGACCACGGCGACAGTTGGCTGGTCGCGCGCCTGAAGCAATGGGATGCAAAATTGCTCGCCTGGTCGTTTCCGCGCGCCAGGAAACTGGTTGCGGCGGCGGTATTCGCGGTGGTCGCCGCCACGCTAAGTATTCCCTTTTTCGCGCGTGCCTTCTTGCCCGCGTTCAATGAAGGTTCCCTGGTGCTGTCCCTGATGCTCAATCCTGGTATTTCGCTGGTAGAGGCGAATCGTGTCGGTTTGATTGCGGAAAGTCTCATTCGGGAAGTGCCCGAGGTCACGCAGGTGGGACGGCGCACGGGGCGGGCGGAACTGGACGAACACGCCGAAGGGGTTCACTCCGCCGAAATGGACGTTGACCTGAAACATTCGGATCGGGATCGTGAAACGATTGTCGCCGACATCCGCAAGAGACTGGCAGTGCTGCCGGCGGCGGTGGCTGTCGGGCAGCCGATCTCGCATCGGCTGGATCATTTGCTGTCGGGCGTTCGCGCACAGATCGCACTGAAAATCTATGGCGACTATACCGACACCTTGCGCGGCCTGGCCGAGCAGATCCGGTCGCAACTCGCGGGGGTGCGCGGCCTCGTCGATCTCTCCGTCGAAAAGCAGGTCTTGATCCCGCAGATCACGGTGCGGCTCGACCAGCGCAAAGCGGCGCAGGCCGGATTGACGCCAGGCGAGGCGATCCGGGTATTGCAAGCGCTGACAGATGGCGCGCATGCCGCGCAAATTGTCGATGGCCCACGCCGGTATGACCTGGTATTGCGTCTGCCGGATGCCAGGCGCGGCCCGCAGGACCTGGCGCGAACCATGATCGACACGCCGGCCGGCCGCCTCCCGGTCTCGGCTATTGCGACGGTCGAAGAGACCGACGGACCCAATATCATCGGCCGCGAAAATGGCCGGCGGCGCATCGTCGTCTATGCCAATACCGACGGTTCCGACATGGGACGCGTGGTCGCCGACATCCGCGGAATCGTCGCGAAGTCAGTGCTGCCGGTCGGCACCTTTGTCAGCCTGGAAGGGCAGTTTCAGGCGCAGGAACAGGCCACGCAATTGATCATCGGCCTGTCGCTGGTGTCGCTGACGATGATGTTCCTGGTCTTGTATTCGCGCTATCAGTCGGTGGTGTTGTCCGGGATCATCATGGCCAATATTCCGCTGGCGCTGATCGGCAGCGTCGCCGCGATGTGGATCGCCGGCGTCACGTTATCGGTGGCATCGATGGTTGGATTCATCACGCTGGCGGGAATCGCGACCCGCAACGGCATTCTGAAGATCAGCCACTACATCAATCTGTGCAAATTCGAAGGCGAGCAATTTGGCCAGGAGATGATTGTGCGCGGTTCATTGGAACGACTCACCCCGGTCCTGATGACCGCACTGGTCGCTGCCTTTGCGCTGACACCGCTGTTGTTGGCCGCGGACGCGCCAGGCAAAGAGATCCTGCATCCGGTTGCGGTGGTGATCTTCGGCGGGCTGATCAGTTCAACCCTGTTGGATACGTTGCTGACGCCGGTGCTGTTCTGGCTATTTGGCGAAACGGCGACGCAGCGCCTCCTGCACGATGAGCACAGCGCGAGCACCGGCATTCCCGGCAACGAGCCCGCGGCGGGAGAAGCATACTGAGTTTCAAACTCAAGCACTGGGGCGGCGTTTCAGCCAGTTGTGCCCGGAGAGGCGCACCAAATGGCGATCTGCGTCACAGGTACTCAATTTGGGAGACTCTGATCGAGTCCTTCGACAGGCTCAGGGCCTGCCCTCGCATGCTTGAAGCGGGGGACGAACGGCAAATTGTTGATTCCGTTCGTGGTGAGCCGGTCGAACCACACTCAAGTCAGACTTGAACAGAAGTGCCCCACAGGGTGCGGCTCCTGATCCGGCAATGAGCCCGGGGTCCGCGCCTGGCGCAACCCTGGCGGTTGATTGCGGGGAAGGGGCACGCCCGGAACAGGCAGCGCCGTACCATCAATATCATCCTGCGGCTTTTCCGTTACAATGCGGCTGCCGATTATTTCGTGGGAGAGAGCTCCGGTTGCACCAGGAGCCGCCGAAGGCGCGTTGCCCATAATCGCTCAGGCGAAAGAACCACAAAAGTACGACGGCACTCTGGAGAGACTTGCAGGCTGAAAGCCCGGCAAGCGCCGAAGGGGCACGCAACCGGGTTTGACGGTTGCTCAACTCTCAGGCAAAAGGACAGAGGGGCAGGCATGCCAATCTCGCGAGGGAACTGGCGCGCTTTGCGTCCCCTTCCAATTGTCCCGAGAGGTCACATGTCCCTGCAACGCACCCCCCTGTTTGAGTCACACGTCGCCAGCGGCGCGAAGATGGTCGATTTCGGCGGCTGGGAAATGCCGCTGCACTACGGCTCGCAGATCAACGAACACCACGCCGTCCGCAAGGATGCGGGCATGTTCGACGTCTCGCATATGTGCGCCGTCGATGTCTCGGGCGCCGTGCCGAAGTCGTTCTTTCGCCGCATCATCGCCAACAACATCGAGAAGCTCAACACGCCCGGCAAGGCGCTCTATTCGGCGATGCTCAATGCGGCCGGCGGCGTGATTGACGATCTCATCGTCTACTGGCGCGGCGGCGACAACTATCGCGTGGTGATCAACGCCTCGACGTCGGTGAAGGATCTCGCGCACATGAATCGCATCGCCGAGACCTACGACATGGACATCACCCCGCGCCGCGATCTGGCGATGATCGCCGTGCAGGGTCCGAACGCGCGCCAGAAGGTGCTCGCGGTGCGGCCGGATTGGCGGGCGGCCGGCGAATCGCTCGGGGTGTTTTATGCGGCGGAGATTGGCGACGTGTTCCTGGCGCGCACCGGCTACACCGGCGAGGACGGTTTTGAAATCACCCTGCCGGCCGCGGCCGCGCCACGGCTGTGGGAGGACCTCAAGTCCGCCGGCGTGGCGGAATGCGGGCTCGGCGCGCGCGATACGCTGCGCCTGGAGGCCGGCATGAACCTGTACGGCAACGATATGGATGAGTCCGTGAATCCGCTGGATGCGGGAATGGCCTGGACCGTCGATCTCAAGTCGGACCGTGATTTCATCGGCCGCGCCGCATTGGAAGCGAAAGGGCAGAGCAAGGCCTTCGTCGGTCTCAAGCTGCTCGACCGCGCCGTCATGCGCAGCCACATGAAAGTCGCCACCGCCCACGGCGACGGCGAAACCACCAGCGGCACCTTTTCGCCGACGCTTGGATTTTCCATCGCGCTGGCGCGTGTGCCGATGGCGGTCGTGCCGGGTGACAAAGTGCAAATTGAGATTCGCGGCAAGCTGGTTGATGCGCTCGTCACCAAACCTTCGTTTGTGCGCCACGGCAAGGCACTTGTCTAGCCTGCAGTCGTGCTCACCGCCTCAACTTTCCAAACTTTAAATTCCATCCAAGGAGAACACACATGAATTTTCCCGCCGACCTCAAATACGCCGAAAGCCACGAGTGGGTACGCGCCGAAGCCGATGGCAGCTTCACTGTCGGCATCAGCGATGCCGCGCAGGACATGCTCGGTGACCTCGTGTTCTGTGGCGACGTGAAGGTCGGCGAGACGCTGGGCAAGGGCGATACGGCCGGCGTGGTCGAGAGCGTGAAAGCGGCCAGCGACGTGTACATGCCGGTTGGCGGAGAGATCACCGCCTTCAACGCCGAACTCGATGCCAATCCGGAGAAGATCAACAGCGATCCGTATGGCTCGTGGATTTTCAAGGTGAAGCCGGCAGCGGGCGCCACGCTCGACGGCCTGCTCGATGCAGCGGCGTATGAAGCGATCGTGAAGGCCAGCTAAGCCGGCTTGCAGAAAAAGATTGAACCACAGAGACCACGGAGACCACGGAGAAACAGGTATTTCCTCCGTGTTCCCTGTGGTCTCCGTGTTTGAAAAATGTCTAGCGGATAGCAAACCCCATGAATCAAGCGACTCTCACCCAACTCGAACACCACGACGAATTCATCGCCCGCCACATCGGTCCGGATGACGCCGACACGGCGGCCATGCTCAAGGTCGTTGGTGCCGCCTCGCTCGATGACCTGGTGCGCCAGATCCGGCCGGCCTCGATCGCCGCCGACACGCCACTCGATCTTCCGCCGGCGATGCCGGAGGCCGCGGCGCTGGCCGAGATGCGCCGCATTGCCGGCAGGAACAAGGTGCTGACCAGCCACATCGGCCAGGGCTACTACGGCACGCACACGCCCGGGGTCATCCTGCGCAACATTCTCGAGAATCCGGCGTGGTACACGGCCTACACGCCTTACCAGCCGGAGATTTCGCAGGGCCGGCTGGAAGCGCTGCTCAATTTCCAGACGATGATCTGCGATCTCACCGGCATGGAAATTTCCGGCTCGTCGCTGCTCGACGAAGCCACCGCCGCCGCCGAAGCCATGACGCTGGCCAAGCGCAGCGCGCGTTCGAAGAGCAACACCATCATCGTCGCCGGCGATTGCCATCCGCAGACCATCGCAGTACTGCAGACCCGCGCGGAGCCGCTCGGCATTGTCGTCAAGGTCGGCGTGGCGCCGGCGCTGATGCAGGAACACGATTACTTCGCCGTGATCGCGCAATATCCGGCGACGGTGGGCACGATTCACGACATGCGCCCCTATGTGGAACAGGCTCACGCCAAGGGGGCCTTGTTCATCGTCGCGGCTGACTTGCTGGCGATGACTGTGCTGGCCTCGCCCGGCGACTGGGGTGCCGACATCGCCGTCGGCTCCGCGCAACGCTTCGGCGTGCCGATGGGATTCGGCGGCCCGCATGCGGCCTACCTCGCCTGCAAGGATGTCCTCAAGCGCAACATGCCCGGGCGCCTGGTCGGCGTCTCGCAGGATGCGATGGGCAATCCGGCGCTGCGCCTGGCCTTGCAGACGCGCGAACAGCACATCCGCCGCGAAAAGGCGACCTCCAACATCTGCACCGCGCAGGTATTGCTGGCGGTGATGGCGAGCATGTATGCGGTCTATCACGGGCCGGCCGGGTTGCGGCGCATCGCCGAGCGCACCAATCGTTACGCGATCATCGCCCGCGATGGCCTGACACGCCTCAAGTTCGATTGTCCGTTGCCGCATTTCTTCGACACCTTCATCGTCAAGACCGGTGAGGCGACCGATCGCATCATGGAATGCGGCGTGCGGCACGGCGTGAACTTCCGCAAAGCGGCTGCCGATATGATTTCCCTGTCGTTCGATGAAACCACCACGCGCGCGGACGTTGAGCGCGTATGGCACGTATTCAACAATGCCGATGTGCCGTTCAGTGTGGCCGAGTTCGATGCCGCAGTTTCCGGCACGATCCCCGACGCGCTGGCGCGCAAGTCCGCCTTCCTGACCCATCCGGTATTCAACCAGTACCATTCCGAGACCGAAATGCTGCGCTATATCCGCAGCCTTTCCGACAAGGACCTGGCGCTGGACCGCGCGATGATTCCGCTGGGCTCGTGCACGATGAAGCTCAACGCCACCAGCGAAATGCTGCCGGTGACCTGGCCCGAGATCGGTAACATCCATCCCTTCGTGCCTGCCGACCAGGCCGAGGGTTACCAAGAATTGATCGACATGCTGTCAAAGGCGCTGTGTGAAGTCACCGGCTACGACGCGGTGTCGCTACAGCCGAATTCCGGCGCGCAGGGCGAGTACGCCGGGCTGCTGGCGATCCGCGCCTGGCATCGTTCGCGCAATGCGGCGCATCGCGACATTTGCCTGATCCCGACCTCGGCGCACGGCACCAATCCGGCGTCGGCGCACATGTGCGGCATGGAAGTGGTGGCGGTGGCCTGTGATGACAAGGGCAATGTCGATGTCGCTGACCTCAAGGCCAAGGCCGCGCAGTACCGCGACAAGCTGGCGGCGCTGATGATCACCTATCCCTCGACGCACGGCGTGTTCGAGGACGGCATAACCGAAATCTGCGAAGCGATCCACGCCGCCGGCGGCCAGGTGTATGTGGATGGCGCCAACCTCAACGCGCTGGTCGGCACGGCGAGGCCGGGCAAGTTCGGCGGCGATGTCTCGCACCTCAATTTGCACAAGACATTTTGTATCCCGCACGGTGGCGGCGGGCCGGGCGTCGGGCCGGTGGCGGTGCGCGCGCACCTGGCGCCGTTCCTGCCGGGAAACGCGATGGCCGCGGAAAACAAGGTCGGTCCGGTCAGCGCCGCGCCGCACGGCTCGGCGAGTATCCTGCCCATCAGCCTGATGTATATCCTGATGATGGGCGGGGAGGGTCTCACCCGGGCGACGCAGGTGGCGATGCTCAATGCCAACTACATCGCCAAGCGGCTGGCGGCGCACTATCCGACGCTCTACACCGGCCACAACGGCCTGGTCGCGCACGAGTGCATCCTCGATATCCGGCAGATCAAGGTATCCAGCGGCGTCACCGTCGACGACATCGCCAAGCGCCTGATCGACTACGGCTTCCACGCGCCGACCATGAGTTTTCCGGTTGCCGGCACCCTGATGGTGGAACCGACCGAGTCCGAGAGCAAATACGAACTCGACCGTTTCATCGGCGCCATGATCGCCATTCGCGAGGAGATTCGCTTGGTGGAGTCCGGAAAGGCCGACGCCGACGACAATGCCCTGAAGAATGCCCCGCATACCGCGGCGATGCTGATGGTCGACAACTGGGCACATGCCTACACGCGCGAATCGGCAGGATTCCCGGTGGCGTCGCTGAAGGCTCGAAAGTACTGGGCGCCGGTGGCGCGGGTGGACAACGTATACGGCGATCGCAACCTGGTATGCGCGTGCCCGCCGATGGCGGATTATGCGGTGGCGGCGGAGTAAGACTGCTTCCCCCTTTTTAAGGGGGATGGAGCAGGGGTTTCGAGGCGCAAGCGCCGAGCCTTCGGAACGGCGGCCCAACGCAGCGGGCCGCGCGTCCTGCAAGGACTGAGGGGGAGAGCGTAGCGAGGGGGCAGTTCGGTGATTAATCCGCCACCGGAAATCCCTCCCGGCCTCCCTTTAAAAAGGGAGGAGGAGGCAAGCGTAGGGTGCGCACCGCGCACGAACAAATATTCAGCATTACGGTCATCACCTGGAATCATCTCGCGTGCGCGATGCGCACCCTACGAGACGGCAGTAGTATCATTCAGCTTAGGAAGCCGCCCGAATCGGGCGGTTTCTTTTTCGTTCCGCAACTCAAGCCCTTTCCCTTCACCGGGGGAGGGAACCAGCCGGCCATCCGCGTCACTCAAAGCCATGAAAATCCAATACGACCGTTTCTACCGCTACGCAGAATTCACCGACATCCTCCACCAGTTTGTGAAGGATTTTCCGCAAATGCTTTCCATCGAGAGCATCGGCAAGAGCCACGAAGGCAAGGACATCTGGGTGATCACCGCGACCAACCAGCAGACCGGGCCGGCGGCGGACAAGCCCGCCTACTGGGTGGACGCCAATATTCACGCCAGTGAACTGGCCGGCGGGACGGCGGCGCTGTACCTGATCGACACGCTGACGAAAAATCACGGCAAGCGCGACGACATCACCCGCTGCCTGGACACGCGCGCGATGTATATCTGCCCGCGCATCAATCCCGACGGCGCCGAGTGGGCGATGCGCGACACACCAAAGATTGTCCGCTCCTCGACCCGCCGGTATCCCTATGATGAAGAGCACGTTGAAGGCCTGGATATCGAGGACGTGGACGGCGACGGCCGCATCCTGTCGATGCGCGTCAAGGACTCGAACGGCAACTGGAAATGCCATGCGGACGAACCACGGTTGATGGTGGCGCGCGATCCGACTGAGACCGGCGGCACCTACTACCGCATGCTGCCGGAAGGCAGGATGCGCGATTACGACGGCTTTTCCATCAAGGTCAACAAGGACCCGCAGGGGCTCGATCTCAATCGCAATTTTCCGGCCGGCTGGCGGCAGGAATTTGAACAGTTCGGCGCGGGCCCGTATCCGACCTCGGAGCCGGAAGTGCGCGCGGTGGTGCATTTCATCACCCACCATCCAAACATTACCGGCGGCCTGTCATTCCATACCTGGAGCGGCGTGCTGCTGCGGCCATTCGGCACCCAGTCCGACGACGAGATCCCGGCCGAGGATCTGTGGGTGTACAAGGAGCAGGGCGCCAAAGGCACCGAGATCACCGGTTATCCGGCCATCAGCGTGTACCACGAGTTCCGCTATCACCCCAAGGAAGTCATCAGCGGCACCTTCGACTGGATCTACGAACACCTGGGCCTTTACGAATGGACCATCGAAATCTGGTGTCCGATGCGCGAAGCCGGCATCAAGGAATACAAGTACATCGACTGGTTCCGCGATCACCCGGTCGAAGACGATTTGAAGATGCTGGCGTGGGCAGACAGGGAATTGAAGGGCAAGGGCTACGTCGACTGGTACAAATTCAATCACCCGCAACTGGGTGAAGTCGAGATCGGCGGCTGGGACAAGATCTATGCATTTCGCAATCCGCCGCCGCACCTGCTGGAAAAGGAAATCGCCAAATTTCCCGACTGGCTGATCTGGAACACATTGATATCACCCAGGCTCGAACTGGTGCACGCGAATGCGGAAAATATCGGCGGCGATGCCTACCGTATCGAAGTCGGCGTGCAAAATACCGGCTACCTGCCGTCGTATGTGTCGAAGCGCGCCCACCAGCGCAAGCAGACGCGCGGCGTGGTCGGCGAGCTGACCCTGCCGGCCGGTGCTGAACTGGTCTCGGGCACGCTGCGCGAAGTCGCCGGAGAACTTGAAGGGCGTGCCTACAAGCATACGCTGATGAGTTTCTGGACCGACACCACGCCGACGGCGGACCGGGTAAAGCTGGAATGGGTGGTGAATGTCCGCAAATGCGCGGCCGGCGACCGCGAGGTCCAGGTCGTCGTGAAACACGAAAAGGCCGGCACGGTCAGGGCGGCGATCGCGCTGAAATAGTTCCTGGCGTGCCCCGCACGGCAGAGGAGTCGCGATGGTGGTCACCGTTGACGGCCGCCGAAGGTGGCCGCGGATTGTCACCGGTGGCGGAGTATTGCGTAACTGCATGACACTAGCCTGCATATTTCATGGGTCGGCCCCTTTTCGTTACCATTTTCACTCATGGCAACGGTCATCTTTGTGAAATCCAATTTGTACTTCGTACTCCGCCGGGCCTGCGCACTCGATAGCGGGTCCCTGGCCGGCGCTTTTCCGTTCTCTTCCCGTGGCATGGCTCGCCATGCCGTGGTCAGTCGAACGAAAAATCGCTCGCCCATTGACCCACTCTCGAGCGCGCCCCCATGAAATATGCAGGCTAGAACAGCGTGTAGGTCAGGTTGCCGCAGGCTACCTGACGATCCATCAATTTCGGCATGACTATTGCCTTATTGAAGTGGAAATCGAATCAGATCGACAGCTTCCAGGTCTTGAGCCAATGGAAGAAAGCGCCCGTTTCCATCGGTGCCGCCACGAAGTAGCCCTGGCCGAGGTCGCAACCGAGCGACACCAGCAAATCCCAGTCGGGCCTGGTTTCCACGCCTTCGGCCACGGCGAGGATATTGAGCCGCTTGGCCATTTCAAGACTCGATTCGAGGATGACGCGGCTGGACTTCTGCGTGGACGCGCTGCGCACAAAAGACTGGTCGATCTTCAGTTCGGTGAACGCGATCCGCGATAGCTGCTGCATCGACGAATAGCCGGTGCCGTAATCGTCGATGGCCAGGCCAAAGCCGCGCATGCGCAGGCGCGATAAATTTTCCAGCGCCGTGCCGAGATGCGTCGTCGCGGCCGATTCGGTCACCTCCAGTACCACGTGGCGCGGATCCAGGTTCTGAGCGAGGACCCGCTCGGTCACGCGGTCCGCGAACGCCACATCGGCGAGCGATTTGTGGGACAGGTTCACCGATACCGTCGCGTCCAGGCCGCCCTCGCGCCAGGTGCGGCAGCAGATGGCCGACATGTCCAGCATCGCCATCGTCAGGCCATCGATATGTCCGCTGTCCTCGAGCAGCTTGATGAAAGCGCCCGGCGAGACGACACCCTTTTGCGGATGGCGCCAGCGGGCCAGCGCCTCCACGCCCTTGATGGCCCCGGTCGCCAGTTCGACTTTCGGTTGAAAGTAGGACTCGAATTCGCGGTTGGCAAATCCCTGCGCAATCTCGGCGAGCGTGAATATGGGCGCGGCCGGCTGGCGCTCGATATGCGGCCGGGGAAGTGAATAGCGGCGGATGGCGGCGACGAGCGCATTTGCCGTGACCGGCTTCTTGATCGCGCCCAGCAGGTCAATGCCGTACGCGGTGGTCATGGTTTCGACGGAACTGATCAATGCCCGGTCGAGCGCGCTGGCCAGGATGAATGACACGGCGATGCCCTCGGCGCCGGCATGGCGAATGAACTCCATGCCGTCCATGCCGGGCATGTCGAGGTCGCTGATGATGATATCGACCCGCGCGTGCGGATCGCGCAGGATCGCCAGGGCGGCACGGCCATCACCTGCCTCAAGGACATTTCCGGCGCCAAGTTCCTCCAGCATATGGCGAATCGCCCAGCGCTGGAAACCGTGATCCTCGACAATCAGGAATCGTAAGCCGGCGATCATCGTGGTGGTGTCGTCCATGTCGGTGTCGGTCCGCTTGCGCCGGGTCAGGCGGTGCCGAGCGAATCGAGGAAGGCATAAACGCGCGTCACTTCCTGCTGGAACACCGGCAGGCCGGCTTTGACGGCGTTCAGGTCGTTGGCGCGGCCGGCGGCTTCAAGGCGCTCGCACATTTCGGCGAGCCGGTTCGCGCCGATCATCCTGCCGGCACCCGAAATCCGGTGCGAGGCATGCACGGTGGCGGTCAGGTCGCCGGCGGCGACGGCTTTGTGCAACATCTCCGCGTCCTCGTCGTTCAATCGGCGGAACAGCGCGACGAGTTCGCGTTCCACCGTCGCCTTGCCGTGTGAAATGGCCGCGAGCACGATGCGGTCCACGGCGTCCTCGGTCGTTGCCGCGATCGGCAGCCAATGGTCCAGCTTTTTCATCAATGTGCTCATTTCCACCGGCTTGACCAGGTGATCATCCATGCCGGCCGCGAAGCTGAGCTGCGCTTCGCCGCTCATTGCGTTGGCTGTGCAGGCGATAATCGGCACGCGCGTCAGGCCATTGCGCGATTCCGCGTCGCGGATGGTGCGGGCCAGTTCGTAGCCGCCCATTTCCGGCATGTTGCAGTCGGTGAGTACCAGCGAAAATTTTCCGCTTCGCCATTTCTGCAGGGCGATGACGCCATTTTCGGCCGTTTCGGCCGCGTAACCCAGCGCGTTGAACTGACTCAACAATACCATGCAGTTGATGGGATGGTCATCGACCAGCAGTACCAGCGTGCCTTCTTCGATCGCCTCGGCCACGGTGGGCGCACGCCGCCGTGCATTGATTGTGGAGTGCAGAACGGCGAGGTTGCTGCCCGACGCCAGTTTCAGATTGACCAGGTCATTGGGGTCGGCAATTGGCAGGGGCAGGGTAAAGTACGCCGTCGTGCCCGCGCCCGCCGTGCTGTCCAGCTGAATCCCGCCACCCATCATCCCGGCCAGGCGCGAGCAAATGGACAGGCCGAGCCCGGAGCCGCCGAATTGCCCCGACATTGCCTGATCCACCTGCATGAATGGCTGGAACAGTTGCTTTTGCGCCGCCGCGGAGATACCGATACCCGTATCCCTGACCGAGAAGCGCACCAGGTCCTTGCCGCCTTCGCGTCCGGCCAGCTCGGCGCGAATCTCGACTTCGCCCCGGGAGGTGAACTTGATCGCATTGCCCACCAGGTTGTTGAGGATCTGCTGCAGGCGCACTGCGTCCACCCAGAGTGCCGGGCTGATATTGGGGTCCGCGAATGGCTTCAGCAGCAGCCCCTTGCTGCTGGCGTTGCCCGCGTAGAAACTGAACACGCGCTCGATGATTTCCTTGATCGAGCCCACGCCGGGGTTTACTTCCAGCTTGCCCGCCTCGATCCTGGAAAAGTCGAGAATGTCATCGATGATCCGCAGCAATGACTGGCCGGATCCGCGAATAATTTCGACCGTGGTGCGCTGTTCCGCGTTCAGCGTCGTCAGGCTGAGCAGTTCCAGCATGCCGAGCACGCCGCTCATGGGCGTCCTGATTTCATGACTCATGGTGGCGAGAAACGTACTCTTTGCACGGCTGGCGGTTTCCGCGCTTTCGCGCGCCTCGACCAGGGCGCACTCGAGCTGCTTGCGCTCGGTTATGTCGATCAGATAACCATTCCAGACCGTCGAGCCGTCCGTTTCGCAATGGGGAATCGCGCTGGTGCCCAGCCAGCGGATCTCGCCATTTGCATGCGCGGCGCGAAATTCGTGTTGCCACGGCGAGAGCATTTCCGCGGAAATCCTGAGCGAGGCCCGCATCCCCGGCACGTACTCCGGCAGGATGCGATCGAAACAGCGTTTTGCCTCGCGCATCAGTTCTTCGCGATCGATGCCGAGCAGCGGTTCGATCCCCTGGCTGAGAAAGTTGAAGCGGATGTGCTCACTGCCGCCCTCACCACCATCGCCACCATCGCCGCTTTTGCCACCATCGCCGCGCCGGAACTGGTAGACCACGCCGGGTATGCCGTTGGTGATGTCCAGCAGGCGCTTTTCGGCGGCGATCAGGCGCTCGTCGAGAAGTTTTTGCTCCGTGATGTCCGCCCAGTAACCATTCCAGAGCACGCTGCCATCGCGCTCGCGGCGCAGCATGGCGGTCGATCGCAGCCATTTCGGCGCGCCGCCCGGTTGCTTGACGCGGAAATCGTACGGGACCAGCCCCAGCGTATGCGTGGCCGCCTGCATGGCCGCGGCAATGCGTGGCTTGTCCTCATCGACGATGGAGTTCCACATGACGTCGAAGTCCTTGAGCGCAGCGTCGCGGCTGACGTGGCGAAGCGCTTCGACGCCCTTGCTCAGATATTCGAACTCGTAATTCTGGCCGGGCTTGAGTCGCAGGCGGAACACGGCGCCCGGCAGGCTTTCGGTCAGGTCCAGCAACTGGCGCTCGGCGCCTTCGCGCGCGCGCGACTGTGAGGCGAACACGAGATAGGCCGGGATCAATACCAGCACGCCGAACAAGACCGCGCCGCCGAGGATGAACATCGTGCGCTGGTGGCGCTGCGCGGCCTCGGCGCGCCGGCTGTCCAGCAGCGCGTACTCATCGCGCGCCATCGCGCCGGTCAGCGCGTACAACTGGTGACTGACCTTTTGTCCGGCGCCGACCATGCTCGCGGCGACCGCCTCGACACCCTCGCTGCGCCGCAGCTGCGCGAAGTGCTCCATGATTGTGAGACGTTCGTCGATCAGCACCTGCAGTTGCGGCGCGCGGCGCTGCTGGGCCGGATTGTCGACGGTCAGTTGCTGGAGTCGCCGGCCCAGTTCGCGCGCGTGTTCAAAGGTCTGGTCGCGTTCCTTCAGGAAATATTCGCTGCCGGACACCAGGAAAGCACGGTGATTAGACTCGGCCCGGGCAATTTCGAAATTGGTGCTGGCGATGGTGCGCAGCACTTCGTGGGTGTGGGCAATGCGTTCCGACGATTCGAGGGCGTCAGAGGTCGCTGCGTAAAGCGACCAGCCGATCACCACCACGACCGCCGTGGCGGCTCCAAAGAAGATTTGTACGAACGTTTTGTTGGAGGGCATCTTCATTGTTGTGCTTCATGCTCAATGCGCGACACGCATCCACATGGATGGCCGCCGACTTCTCCCCTCCTGTCTGTTTCTGCAGCGATCCGCTTTCTGTGGCCGCTGCTTGTTCGTGGCCACGACCGCCAAAGCGTGCACGGTAGGCGCCGGTCATGTTCGTCTGCAGGTGTTTTGGCGGGCTCGCTCATGCGACGCGGGCCAAAACGCCACGGCACTCCGGAAATGCCAATCTGGAAACCATAACACACATTAAGTAATCATCATTTGATATTAATGAATACGCGCACATTTTTTGAGTGCCATGTCGCTGTGCGGCGGCGCCGGAATGCGCGGGAAGCGATGAATGAAGAGGGGGAAAGTGGGAAGGCGGGAGTTTGACCTCGCGAATTGGATTGTGATCCCGCGTTCCCGCGCTTGACGACCGCGGTCACGAAGTGTCGCGCGTGATCCCTGGCTACGTTTGAGTTGGCGCGATGAGCCACGCGCCACCGCTGTTGCTCAGGCGGTGGCCAGCGAAAACGCCAGCGCCACCGGCCATCGATAGTGGCCGGCAATGACGCCGGGCGCGAGGTGCAGGCGATAACTGATGGGAATGACCTCATCGACGATTCGGCCGGCGGCGACGCGAATGCTGCCGTAGCCGGCCGATACGGTCAGTCTCTGGCTGGCGACGACGACCTCGATGCTCGACAGCAGGAGGGAATCGTATTGCGCGGACATCTGATAGCCGGCGTGGCTGTTGCTGGTGAGTCTCACGGAGGTGCCTGCATCGAGGTCGACGTAGCCTTGCGCGACATGCCGTTCATCGATCGCGAGCTGAGCGGGTTGGGTGACGGCGGACACCTTGATGATCGCCGGGACGATGATGCGGAAATCGATATGCGCCCGGGCAGAGGTGGTGCCGGTCCGGTTCTCAGCGTGGCCGGTCAGCGGCACTGCGCCCATGACGATTGCCATGAAGCACAGCAGGCGGGAGCTTGCCGTCCGAATCAATTCTGTTAATTGCCTGGCGCCGCTTCCGCGCTGAATGCCTGCCCGATATTTGCCACCGACTTCGCTCATGACCATCCCCTATTTCACAGGGATACTTTGCGACTTTGGCCGGCGGGAGGGTATCAGGCGGCTCCTGAGAAGCAGGGTTCGGAATACCCTGTATTCAGGTTGCGGAGAGCGTATCGACGTTCACGAGGTCGGCGCGCGACCCGCGATCGGGTGCGCGGCGGTGCGCTCGAATGCACTAGCAGTTTGTTGAAATTGGAGATGTTCGTTTATTGCGAGGTCTCCGCAAGGCACTTCCTCCTTTTTAAAGGAGGAGAGCGCAGCGAGGAGGCAGGAGGAGGAGAGCGACGCGAGGAGGATTTTCGATCGTCATTGAATCACAACCGCAGCAAATCCCTCTCAATCTCCCTTTTGCAAAGGGAGAAGTGCCCAGCTATGAGCACGTATGAAATGAATATCGCGAATTTCAACAGACTGCTAGCCTGCATATTTCATGGGGGCGCGCTCGACGAGGTGAAACGGGGAATTCGC
>JBDTSU010000025.1:0-20358 GCA_039930965.1 Betaproteobacteria bacterium | reverse complement strand
CGCTCGCGGCCTCAGTCGCCGGGCCGGCTCGGCGTCGCCCCCGGCGCCGGCGCATCGCTCTCCGCCGGCGGCTGGTCGTTGTCCATCAGGATGCGATGCCCCGGGCCTTCGAGGTCATCGAACTGGCCGCTTTCGGCGGACCACCAGAACACCGCGCCGATGGCCAGGGCCAGCAGAACACTGAGCGGAATGAGCAGGATGAGGATTTCCACGATCAGCCGGCGCGCATCAGCCGCAGGGAATTGACGACCACCGCGAGTGAACTCAACGCCATGCCGATGGCCGCCTCCGCCGGCGAGATGCGGCCGGACATGGCGAGGGGCACCGCGATCACGTTGTAGGCAATCGCCCAGCCAAAGTTCTGATGGATAATGCGCAGCATCTTTTGCGCGACGGCGTGTGCCGTCAGCAGCGGCCGCAAATGCGGCGACAGCAGCACCGCGTCGGCGGTCAGGCGGGTCAGGTCGGCGCCGCTGCCGATGGCAATCGACATGTGCGCGGCCCCCAGCAACGGCGCATCGTTGACGCCGTCACCGACCGCGACAATTCGCGCGCCGCGCTGTTTCAATGCGTTGGCGTAGTCCAGTTTCTGGACCGGTGTCTGCCGCGCTTCAACACGCGTGCCATCGATGGCCAGCGCCGCCGCCACCTGCTCCACGCGGTCTTGCCGGTCTCCGGACAGGAGGTGGACGGCCAGGCCGCGTGTTCCCAGCTGGGCAATGGTTTCGCACGCGTCGGATTTCAGGGGATCCGCCAGAGTCATCGCGGCGAGCCACTCACCGCGACGGCCGAGATACAGCGAGGCGCCATAGGCATCATCCGCCGGCGTCGCCTGCCCGACCAGTTGCTGGACGAACAATTGGTGACCGAGCCGGTAGGTCACGCCGTCGATCTCGCCCTCCACGCCGGCGCCGCCCATCAATTGCAGGTTAGTCGCAAAGGCCGCGTCCGCCGCGCGATCCGCCGGCTTGTCCGGACCCGTGGCGTGCGCGCGCGCCAGCGCCCGCGCAATCGGATGCGGCGAGCCGCCCTCCAGCGCGGCCGCAATGGCGATCACTTCAACCTGGCTCAGCGCACCGAACAATTGCACGGCTTCAATTGTGATCTGACCGGTGGTCACCGTGCCAGTCTTGTCGAAAACCATATCGGTGGCACGGGCGAATTTTTCCAGCGTATCGGCGCGCGTGATCAGCAGTCCCTCGCGCGCCAGGCGGGTGGTGGCCAGCGCCTGCGCCGCGGGCACTGCCAGCGCGAGGGCGCAGGGGCAGGTGACGGCGAGCACCGCCACGGCCACCGGGAAGCTCATCGATGCATCGACCGCCAGCCAGGCGAGCGCCGCGGCCGCGGACAGTACCAGCGTGGCCGGCGCGACCCAGCGCGCAATGCGGTTGGCGAACTCGGTCAGTTTGGGGCGCGACGCCAGCGCCTGTTCGGTCAGGTGCCGCAATGACGCCGCCACCGTCTGCTCACCGATTCGCGTGACCCGCATGAGCACCGGTCCGCCGAGATTGAGCGAGCCGCCGATCAGCCACTCACCCGGGCCGCGCGCGACCGGCTGCGATTCGCCGGTGAGCAGGGATTCGTCAAAGCGGCCGGAACCTTCGACGATACTGCCGTCGGCCGCCACCAGCTCACCATTGGCGACCCGGATCACTTGCCCCGCTATCAGTTCGGCGACGGCAATTGAATTGCCGCCGTGATCGCCCGGATATGCGGGCAATACCCATGCCACGGCGGGTGCCGCGTTGGTGAGGCGCTCGATCAGCGCAAGCGACGATTCGCGCGCCCATGATTCCAGGTAGCGTGCCGCGAGCAGCAGGAAGATGAACATTGATATGGAATCGAAATACATGGCGCCCGCGCCCCGGTACAAGGCGATACAACTGCTGCCGAACGTGGCGACGATAGCCAGCGCGACCGGCAGGTCCATGCTGGCGTGGCCGATGCGGAAATCGCGCCAGGCGCCGGCAAAAAAAGTGCGCGCGGAATAAAGCACGGCCGGCAGGGTCAGCACCAGCGCCGCCCAGCCCATCAGCCGGCGTGCCTCCGCGCTGACGTCGTCGGCGGCCGAGAAATACAACGGCAGGGTGAACATCATCACCTGCATCATGGAAAGCAGCGCCACGCCGAGCGCGATGAGCGCCCGGCGGCGATGACGGCGGCGGGCAGCGAAATTTTCCGGAGACGTCGCCGGCAGGCCACCGAGCCCGACGTGCTGCAACGCGCCCACCAGCGCCGCGAGACTGGTTTCGCCGGTGTGCCAGGTGACCGACGCGCGATGGGTGATCTGGTTGACCGCCGCGCGGGTGACACCGGGATGCCGCGCCAGCGCGGACTCGGCCAACCAGACGCAGGCGCTGCAGGTGATGCCTTCGATGTAGAGATCCGCGCTCCGGGTGAGCGCGTCGGGCGCCATCACATACTGGGCCTGAATGGCGGTGAGATCGAACAGCGCCTCCACTGCGGCGTCCGGCGCGGCCGATATGCCGGCCGCCACGCCCGGTGTGGCGGTACGTTCGCGATAGTACGCATCGAGTCCCGCATCGAGTATGGTCCGCGCGACCGCCTCACATCCCGCGCAGCAGAGCGGCCGCGTGTGGCCATCGAAGGCAATGGCGAAGCGCGCGCCGGTGGAGACCGGCAAACCACAGTGGAAACATTGCGCGCCCGCCTCATCGCGTGACGGCGCATCGCGCGCCAGCATGTGCTCTTCAAGCGGCGTGGCAAACGTGCTCATGGCGCCGCCGGCGCGGAAGCGGACGGCGTGACGAGCTGGACACAAAACGCGCCAAAGGCCTGCAGTTGCTCCAGCGACCCGGCGCGGGCGATGCCCCATACGCCCAGTGCGATCACGGCGATACCGGCGGCCAGGCGGATGCGCGGCTGCCGGGTCCAGCCGCGCAAGCGACCGGCGGACCAGCCGGCACCGACCATCGCCGGCAGGGTGCCCGCGCCGAATGCCAACATCGTCAGCGCGCCGCCGCCGGCGCTGCCGGCGCTCATGGCCGTGAGCAGCATGGCGTAGACCATGCCGCACGGAATCCATCCCCACACCATGCCGAACAAAGCAGCATGCGACGGCGATCGCAGCGGCAGCAGACGGCGTGTCCACGGCGAGATATGCCGCCAGACATGGCCGCCGGCGCGTTCCAGCGGCGCCAGCACTTGCGGCACGCCCATCAGGTAGAGCCCGGTGAGAATTACCATCAGGTTGGCGAGCAGAAACAGAAGCGTGCGCGCCGACAGCGTTTCACTGATGACCCAACCCTGGCCGAGTCCGGCGAACATGCCGCCCAGCGTACCCGCCAGGGCGCCGGCGAGGGCATAGCTGGCAATGCGGCCGGCATTGAATGCCAGCACATTGGTTTCGGCGGCGAATCGTCGCGAAACAGGCCGGACGCCGGCGGCCAATGCCGCGCCGGCGAAGGCGATGGGCCGCGTCCGTGCCGCGCCTGCTGTGGGGTCGGCAGACTCGCCGGATGGCGGCGATGCCAGCGCGACCGTCGCGGATATGCCGCCGCACATGCCGAGGCAATGCAGTCCGCCCATCAGTCCCGTCGTCAATGCCGTCAACAGCAGCGTCCAGATGAACGCACCGGATTCCACAGCCATGTTCCTTTCCGGTCAGATAACCTTGGCGAAGCGTGCGCGCTGCTCGCTGCGTGACAGGTGCTTGTCGAACACCATGGCGACAGTGCGCACCAGCAGCCGGCCGCGCGGCGTGACCGTGATCCACTCGGGATCGATGGTAATTATCCCGTCGCGTTCCAGCGCCTCGAGATTATCCCACTCGGCTGAAAAGTAATCGCGAAATTTCATGAGGTAGGCGATTTCGATGGACTCGATGGACAGCTCAAAATGGCACAACAGCGACTGGATGACCGTGCGCCGCAGCAGGTCGTCGGCGGTCAGGTTGATGCCGCGCAGTACCGGCAGCTCATCGTGGTCCAGGCGGTCGTAATACGCATCGAGCGTCTTGACATTCTGGCTGTAGGTCGCGCCGATCTTGCTGATGGCGGACACACCGAAGGCGATCAGGTCGCCTTCCGGATGCGCCGAATAGCCCTCGAAATTGTGTCGCAGGCCGGCGCGCCGCGCCGCGATGGCAAGTTTGTCGTGAGGGAGCGCGAAATGATCCATGCCGAGGTACACGTAGCCGGCGGTCGTCAGGCGGTTGATCGCCAGCGTCATGACCTGCAGTTTGGCTTCCATGTCAGGCAACGCGCGGGCGTCGATGTGCCGCTGCGGCTTGAAGATCGCCGGCAGGTGGGCATAGCTGTAGAGCGCGATGCGATCGGGCCGCATGCCGAGGACGTGGTCCAGGGTCTGGTCGAAGCCGGCGAGGGTCTGCCTCGGCAAACCGTGGATCAGGTCCAGGTTTACCGAACTGACGCCGTGCCGCCGCGCAAGCGAAATGACCTGCGCGGTTTCCGCCACGGTCTGAATGCGGTTGACGGCCTGTTGCACGTCCGGGTCAAAGTCCTGCACGCCGAAACTCATGCTGGTGAAGCCCAGTTTCGCCAACGTCGCGATTCTTTCCTCATCGGCCGTGCGCGGGTCGATCTCGATCGCGTGCTCACCGGGTGCCAGGTCGAAATGCCGCCCAAGCTCGCGCATCAGCTGTTCCAGTTCCAGCGAATTCAGGATGGACGGCGTGCCACCGCCCAAATGGACCCGCGCCGGTTGGCGAGCGCCACCCAGCATGCCCGCCACCAGACTGAATTCGCGTGCCAGATAGCGCAAGTAGCGGGCCACGCGGCGGTGGTCGCGGCTAACGACCATGTGGCACTTGCAGAAAAAGCAAAGGGTATTACAGAACGGGATGTGAACGTATAATGAAAGCGGTTGGGCAATGCGGCCGGGCGGCTGCAAGGTATTGCGCTGGCACAACGTGATCTGATGAGCCCGGGAGTCATAGGCTTCGACAAAGTGGTCCGCCGTCGGGTAGGACGCGTAGCGCGGCCCGGAAATATTGCATTTGCGCACCAGTTCGGGATCGACCAGTACGGCCGATGCGGGCGCTCCAGGGTAGGCGGGGGTATCGTGCATCCGTGAATGGTGGGCACGTGTAAGATGTGTGTTTTGATTCAGATCAAACCGGCAGCAACCTTTTATTGTTCGTGCCCACAGGAAATTTCGATGGCCAGGCCAGAATTAGCCCGTCAACAAAGTACCCACCTCGTGCTGGCCGAGTTGAAAGCTGCCTGTGCAAACTGCAACTTGCGCGAACTCTGCCTGCCGGCCGGGTTGACCAACGAGGAACTCGAACAACTGGATACGATGGTCAACGTGCGCCGCAAGATCAAGCGCGGCGAGTCGCTGTACCGCGCGGGCGAGACATTCGACGCCATTTATGCGATACGCAGCGGATTTTTCAAGTCGCGCGTGACCTATGAGGACGGCCGCGACCAGGTGACCGGTTTCTCCATGGGTGGCGAAATCCTCGGCATGGATGGCATCGGCCAGGGGATCCACAATTGCGACGCCGTGGCGCTCGAAGACAGCGAAGTCTGCAGTATTCCCTATGCGCGGCTCGAGGACCTGTCCCGGGAAATCAACGGCCTGCAACGGCATTTTCACAAGATGATGAGCCGGGAAATCGTCCGGGAAAGCGGCGTGATGATGCTGTTGGGCGTGATGCGCGCCGAAGAGCGCATTGCCGCGTTCCTGCTGAACATTTCGCAGCGCCTGGGTGCGCGCGGCTATTCGCCGCTCGAATTTCACCTGCGCATGACGCGCGAGGAAATCGGCAGCTACCTTGGGCTCAAGCTCGAGACCGTGAGCCGCGCCTTTTCCAAGTTTCACGCCGACGGGCTCATCACCGTCGACCAGAAATTCGTGAAAATTGTCGACCTCCAGGGCCTGAAAAATATCTACGCTCACCACGTGACCTGATTTCGGCCCGGCGACTTTCTCGCCCTGACGGGGAAAGAACCGCGTTGTGCCGGACGATGCGCCCGTCCAGTCTGGCGCGCACGCAACCCGCCATCGGCCCCAAAACCCTGCAACCGGCGCGCAATTGCGCGGGATCAAAACGCTGCCGGCAGGGGCATGAGATTCTGGTTGCAGCGTGCCTGCAGGCAACGGCGCGGTACGCGACTGGCGGGGGCCACCCCGGCGGCAAATCGCCGTCGCGCCGGCGCTGATCCGCACGGTTGCACCGGTCGTGGTCATTCGCGACCGGCGGATGCCTGTCGCAATCGTCAATATCATGGGGTCGAGATGAAACTCAGATTCGCCGGTGCGGCTGGCACCGTCACCGGCTCGCGTTACATCCTGGACGACGACAAACGCCGCGTTCTCATCGATTGTGGCCTGTTCCAGGGCTACAAGGTGCTGCGCCTGCGCAACTGGGCAGCGTTTCCGGTGCGTCCGGCATCCATTCACGCTTCCATCCTGACGCACGCACATCTCGACCATAGCGGCTACCTGCCGGCGCTGGTTCGGGATGGATTGCGCGGTCCGGTCTACGCAAGCGCGGCGACCAAGGATCTCGCCGCGATCCTGCTGCCGGACAGCGGGCATTTGCAGGAGGAAGAGGCCAGGTATCTCAATCGCCACAGGATTTCAAAGCACCAGCCGGCCCTGCCGCTGTACACGCGGATGGACGCGATCAGGTCACTGGACAGCATCCGCAGCGTGGGCATGGACAAGGCGTGGGAAATCCTGCCGGGCATGCAGGCGATGCTCCGGCCGGCCGGACACCTGCTCGGCGCCTCGATCGGCGACATCACCATGCCGCGCGGCAATATCGTTTTCAGCGGCGACCTCGGGCGCCCGCACGATTCGATCACGGTGGCGCCGGCCGCGGTCAAGCACGCCGACTACCTGGTGGTCGAATCGACTTACGGTGACCGGCGCCATGACAACGAGGACCCGGAACAGCAACTGGGCCGCATCATCCGCGAGACGGCCGCGCGCGGCGGCATCGTGGTGGTGCCTTCTTTCGCCGTCGGTCGCGCCCAGGCGCTCCTGTACGCCGTCCACCGCCTGAAAAGCCGCCGCGAGATTCCTGATTTGCCGGTGTACCTGAACAGCCCGATGGCAATCAATGCGACCGCGCTCTACCAGCAGCATTCCGCATTGCATCACCTGACACCGGAACAGTGTCACGGGATGTGCAGCGCCGCCACCATCGTCAATTCGGTCGAGGAATCGCAGGCGCTGAATTTCCTCAAGGCGCCCGCCGTCATCATTGCGGCAAGCGGCATGGCCACCGGCGGCCGCGTGCCGCACCACCTGATCGCGTATGCGCCGGACCCGAAAAACGCGATTGTGCTGACCGGCTATCAGGCAGGCGGCACTCGCGGCGCGGCGATCGCGGCCGGTGCGGCGGAAGTCAAGATTTTCGGCCAACGCGTGCCCATTCGCGCCACCGTGCACCAGATCAACGGCTTCTCGGCGCACGCCGATGCCGACGAGATCATCGCTTGGCTGAAAAACTTCACGCGCCCGCCGCGGCGCGTATTCATCACCCATGGCGACCCGCAGGCGGCGGATACGCTGCGCAAGCGCATTGGCGAGGAACTGAAATGGGACGTGCACGTTCCCGACCATCTCGAATCCGTCACGCTCGATTTCGGGGCGCCCTCATGACCGGCCAGCCGGTTCCGGCCGTGCCCGGTTCCAACCAGTTGCGTGCCCGCTGGCTGGGCATCGACACCTACAAGCAGCCGGTCATTTACATGCACCGCGACTGTCTCATCTGCCGATCCGAGGGATTTGCCGCCCAGGCGCGGGTACGCGTCGAACTGAACGGACGCGAGATCATCGCCACGCTCAACGTCGTCGATTCAGGACTGGTGGATGTCGATGAAGCGGGCCTGTCGAAATGGGCCTGGCATGCGCTGGGCGCGGCCGACGGCGATCTGCTCGACATCAGCCACGCCCCGGAGCTCGAGTCGTTGCGCGGCGTGCGCGCCAAGTTGTTCGGCGAGACATTGAGCCAGCAGGATTTGAACGCCATCATCCAGGACATCGCGCGCGGACACTACGCCGACATCCATCTTGCCGCGTTCGTGGCCGCCGTTGCCGCCGGAGACATGTCGGTGACGGAAGTGGTTTCGTTGACGCGCGCAATGGTCGATGCCGGTTCAAGGCTGCAATGGCCGCATGCGGCGAACGCGCCGATTGCCGACAAACACTGCATCGGTGGCCTGCCGGGCAACCGCACCTCGCTGATCATCGTGCCGATCATCGCGGCGGCGGGCCTGGTGATGCCCAAGACTTCCTCGCGCGCCATTACCTCGCCCGCCGGCACGGCCGACACCATGGAGGTGCTGGCGCCGGTCACGCATGACCTGGTGTCGATGCGGCGCATCGTCGAACGCGAAGGCGGATGCATCGTGTGGGGTGGCGCGGTCTCGCTGAGCCCGGCCGACGACGCGCTGATATCGGTTGAACGCCCGCTCGACCTCGATGGCCCGGCACAATTGGTAGCCTCGGTCATTTCCAAAAAGGTTGCCGCGGGCTCGACCCATGCCATCGTCGATATTCCGGTCGGGCCGACCGCGAAAGTGCGCAGCCATGTCGCCGCGCGCAAGCTCGGCAATCTGCTGGAACAGGTCGGTGCCGAGCTCGGGCTGGCGGTGCAGCCGATTTATACCGACGGGCTGCAGCCGATCGGCCGCGGCATCGGCCCGGCGCTGGAGGCGCGCGATGTGCTGGCGGTATTGCGCCGCGCGGAGGGCGCGCCGCTGGACCTGCGGGAACGCGCGCTGGAACTGGCGGGAGCCCTGCTCGAGTTTTGCAAGGCCGCGCCCGAAGGCAAGGGTTTTGGCGTGGCCGAAAAGATTCTCGACTCGGGCCAGGCGTACGCCAAATTTCTCGCCATCTGCGATGCTCAGGGAGGCTTCAATGAGCCGCCGCGCGCGAGCTTCACCCATGTGGTGCTGGCGTCGCGGGCCGGGCGCATCGTCGAGATCGGCAATCGCCGGCTGGCGCGCATCGCCAAGCTGGCCGGGGCGCCGAGGGCGCCCGCCGCCGGCATCGATCTGCATGTCGCGTGCTGGGCACGGGTAGAGAAGGATTCGCCGTTGTTCACGTTGCATGCGCAGTCGCCGGGAGAGCTGCAATATGCGCTGGACGCGCTGGCCATCAGCCCGGAGATATTCAGGATGGAGCACGAATAAGCCGCGGCGGCGCCCGCCCCCCGACATGGCCGGCGTCGCTCGCAATCGGCGCGGGCCGTTACTTCAGTACCAGCACCGGCAGCGTCGATTCGGCAATGACACGCAGCGCCACCGAACCCAGCAGCAGATTGCCCAGCGCGCCATGCCCGTGGGTCCCCATGACGATCATCTCGCAGCCGTGTTCCTGCGCCTCCGCGAGGATTTTGGCCGGCGGCTGGCCGACGACCGCGCGCTCCACCACCTTGCAGGCGGTCCCCGCCAGCAGCGCCCGCGCCGGGCCCAGCGATTCTTCCGCCTCCTCGCGGTAATACTGTTCAACCACTTCGTGACCCAGCACCGCCTTCGCACGCGGCGACGGGACCGGCAGATGCACGTTGACGAGTATCACGTCGGGTGCGGCGCCGAACATGCCGGGATGCTCGACCACGTAGCGCAACGCGCGCAGCGCGCTGGCGGATCCGTCGATGGCAACGAGTACTTTCATGGTCGCAGTCCTTCCGTCCGTGTGGGGTTGGCAAGATCATAAACGATGGCAGTTGAATCCTCCCGTCGCCGCTTGCCATGTGCTGACTATAATGCCGCGCGTGTCCGGCGCGTTGATGCCCGTCAATGAACGCAATCCCGGGCGCTTTCCCCGTGGCCGGCTGCGCCGGGTTTGCGCGTTCGCATTGCCTGCCGGCGGCGCGCGCGCGGTAAGATTGCGCCATGAACGCCGATCTTCTCTCCGCCTTTGTCCTGCTGTTCCTGGTGCTCGATCCGCTCGGCAATCTGCCGCTGGTGGCGTCGTTGCTCAAGCAGGTCGGCCCGGCGCGCCGCGCGCGGGTGGTGATTCGCGAGTGCTTCATCGCCTATCTGATGCTGCTGGCCTTCATGTTCGGTGGCCGCCAGTTTCTCGATGTGATGCACTTGTCGGAAATTTCGCTGTCGATCGCCGGTGGCGTGATCCTGTTCATGATCGCCATTCGCATGGTGTTCAAGCCCGAGGAAAGCGTATTCGGCGAATCGCTGGAAAGCGAGCCGTTCATCGTGCCGCTGGCGATTCCGCTGATCGCCGGCCCGTCGGCGCTGGCAACGGTCATGCTGATGGTCTCGCGCGAGCCGGCCAAGCTCGGCATCTGGATCGGCGCCATGACGGCGGCCATGATCGTCTCCGCCACCCTGCTGGTGATGGGCGAGACAATTGAACGCTGGCTCGGCAAGCGCGCCATGGAGGCCATCGAGCGCCTGATGGGCCTGATCCTGACCGCCATCGCGGTGGAGATGCTGCTGGGCGGCATCAGGCAGTTCCTGTTGCAGGTGAAGTAGCGTGAGCAAGGCTTTCACCAAGGAAAGCGAGCAGGACGACGATGACGACGGCGAAGACCGCGCGTCACCACTACCGGCCGGCAGCAAGAATTACATCACCCCCGGTGGCCACCAGCGCCTCAAGGACGAATTCCAGTACTTGCTGAAAAAGGACCGCCCCGCCGTCACCGCAGCTGTGTCGTGGGCGGCCAAGAATGGCGACCGCAGCGAGAATGCCGATTACCAGTACGGCAAGAAGCGCCTGCGTGAAATCGACCGGCGCCTGCGCTTCCTGACCAGGCGCCTCGATATCGCCGAGGTGGTCGATCCGGAAACGCCACGCGGGAATGACGATGGGAACATGGTCAACCAGGTATTTTTCGGCGCGACCGTGACCTACGCCAACCACAAGGGCGAGGAAAACACCATCACCATCGTCGGCATAGACGAGGTCGATCTGAAGCGCGGTCACATCAGCTGGATTTCACCCGTGGCGCGTGCGTTCATGAAGGCGCGCCCCGGCGATACGGCGATGCTGCGCGCGCCGGGCGGGGTGGAAGAACTTGATGTCATCGAGGTGCGCTATGAACGCATCGAGGTGGAGGCATTTGTGCCGACAGAAGCGGCATTTCCAGTCGATAGAAAAACGTAGATCGCCATTTGGCGGGCGTCTCCAGCCGTTTGCGGCCTGGAAGGCGCGCCAGTGCTTGAGTTTTGCCAACCGCCATTCGCCGTTGTGCCCGCGAGCGCGCGAATCCAGATCCGTGGCAACCTCGTGCGCGCTCAATTCATTCTCTTGCGGCCCCTTCCATCATCGGCTACGCGTCCATTGCCGATGATCCGCTGATTAGCACGGTGATGCGGTCAAGAGAAATTCATCAAGTTCAGGCAACCCCGGTACTGGCTGCCTGGCCGAGCGTGTCGCAAGCCGAACGCGCCAGGAAATATGGTTTCGTCTGTGCGCTTTCCGCCAGACGTGGTCTCATCAATGAAAACCCCGCCGAAGCGGGGGGTGTGTGAGTGCGAGCGCGGTCACTGCACTTTCCGCCGGCGGATGAACCCCAATCCCATCAAACCGAGACCGAGAAGGGCCATCGAGGAAGGCTCGGGTACCGGTGCGACATCCATCTGGAAGTGGGCCAGCCAGAAATTGGATTGAGGACTTCCGGGTGGCGTCCCGTACGCGCCGTCAAGCAGCGTGAGCAATCCAAGGTCCGATTGTTGCGCGCCATCTCCCCAGTCCATCTGCTGACCAAGGCCGTTGTCCATCCAGCTATGGTCCGTGGTTCCAAAGTTGAGGAAATATTCAGATCCGGCAAGGAAAGAATATGACAGCCCAATGGTGTTCCACGTATAAGTGCTGGCGCCCAGATTGTCGCTGGCTGACGCAAGCAGCGGTCCGGCGGGATTGCTTTCTCCTGTGCCCTGATAGACGCCGAGGGTGTAATTGCCGGCGTGCACGCTGCCGAAGTAGGACGCGCTGGTAATGCTGAAATTTTGATTGGCGTGAAAGTAGATCGATCGCGACTCGCCAAAACAGTTGCAGGACTGGGTGATCCAGGATTCCCCTGTTGGCGTGACGTCAAAGATGGTGGCATTGGCGAATCCGACCCATAACATCGTCGATAGGCCAAGCGCCAGTACGCGTATGCCGCGCTGGGCAGTTCGTGCGATTCTTGACATTTAGATTCTCCTAAAGAGTGAGTGGACGGGCGACGCGGCGAAATCACTAATACCCATCGGTTTCGACGCCTCACACTAGCTAATGCAAAAAATGCGCCTGAAAACGAAAAATGCATGAAAACAGCAAGTTGCCTGATATCCAGAAGCAAGCGCCTTGTGCAAACGTAAGAATTCCCGACATGATTTTCCCGCCAAACGAACGCATTCAAACGTTTTGGCCCAAATTCGCGTAAAGAACGCCGAATTTCCACGCGCCCATCCAGGCGATGAGGAGATCTCTCATGCACGTGCATCGGTTTAGCACGCTTAAGATGATCCGAATGTTGACGCGCAAGGTGTGTAAACAAGAATTCGCCATGTGCGGATGTAAGCGAAGTTTCGGAGACCGGTCTCAAACCACGGTGGCGTTCATTCCGGCATTGCTCAAACAAATCGTCACGTTTCAATCGCGCCATTCGGCGCTTGTCGTCAGTTGATTCTTTGTGTGTGCGTGTGATGTCAGCCGACGGCAAGCTTGCGGTGCGACTTGATTCTTCCAGATCATGAATTGGCGCCGGACCCTGACGGCCGCATTCTCGACAATGACCGGAATGGGTACGCCTTGCCCGATACCGAACCTGATCGGCGACGACTGGCGTCCACGCGACATGCCGGCTACTTCTTCTTCCCTTCCGCCTCTTTCGCATTCTCCCGCTCAAACGCCGCGCGATTGAAGGCGGTGCCGGTATCTTCCGCCACCTTGCGCACAATCGCCCAGTCGCGCTGGTAATTGGCCGCGTGGAAGCGGTCATCGCCGTTGAACTCCCTGGTCATTTCCGGCGTGAATTTGTAGTTGGCGAAACACGCCTTGATCTTCTCCGCCAATGCCGGATCGAGGTCATGCGCGTAGGCGAAACTGGAGGTGATGAATGGCGCGCTGCGGTAAAGGGTGCGGAAATTGTCGGCTTTCACCACGCCGCGCTTGGCCATGCGCTCGAGCACGTCGTCGGCGATGGCGGCGGCATCGTAGTCGCCGGTGTTCACGCCCATGATGGACTGGTCGTGCTTGCCGGAGAACAGCGGCTTGTAGTCCTTGTCGGGCGTCAGGCCCTCGGCGGGCAGCAGCGAGCGCGGCGCGAGGTTGCCGGAGTTCGATGACGGCGACGCGTGAGCGACTTTCTTGCCCTTGAGGTCGGCGACTTTCTGATACGGGCTATCCGCTTTGACAATGACGGCCAGGTGATAGGAGCGCGGACCGCGCGCATCGCCCTTGACGGCAAACGGCACCGCCCCGGCCAGGTTGACCGCATAGCCGGTGGAGCCCGTCGAGAACCCGCCGAGATGCAGGCGGCCGGCGCGCATCGCTTCAATTTGGGCGGCGTTGGACTGTACCTGGTAATACACCACCTTCTTGCCGGTGCAACTGCCCAGGTGTTCCTGGAAATTCGTGAAAATCTTCTGGTACACCGCCGGGTCTTCGATCGGCGTGTAGGTGAAGATCAGCGTGGACGGATTCTTCCACTTCGACTTGTCGGCCGGCGGGTCGGCCACCATGTCGCTATCGGCGTCGCAGTACAGGTCGTCGAGTTGCCCGCGGTGCGCACAGGTCTCGGCGCACGCATTGAACGCCAGGGCGCCCGACACCACCACCACCACCGCCACCGCCACCGCCCGTCCCGCCACCATCCCGCGAATTGCCGATTTCATGTCTGATCCTCCTGTTTTTCCACGTTGTGACCGCCAAATCCCCGGCGCATCATCGCCAGCAATTTGGCCTCGTATTCATCGTGCCCCTGGCTCGCGAAGCGCGACATCAGCGCCAGCGACATCACCGGCGCGGGAATGCCGAGCTCAATCGCCTCCATCGCCGTCCAGCGCCCCTCGCCCGAGTCCGGCACCCGCGGCGCAATGCCGACCAGGTCCTGGTCGTCCTTGAGGAATTTCGCGGTGAGGTCGAGCAGCCATGACCGCACCACGCTGCCCTGCTGCCAGTTTTCGGCGATGGCGCCGATATCGAGATCGAACTCGCGCTTGGCGGCGAGCAGCGCAAAGCCCTCCGCGTAGGCCTGCATCATCCCGTACTCGATGCCGTTGTGGACCATCTTGACGTAGTGCCCCGCGCCGCATGGCCCGGTGTGCAGCCACTGGTTCGGCTTCGGCGCCAGCGCGGTGAGGATGCGGGAAAGACGCAGGATGGCGGTCGATTCCCCGCCCACCATCATGCAGTAGCCGTTTGCCAGCCCGTGCACGCCGCCCGACACGCCGGCATCGACGAACTGGATGCCGGCCAGCCGGAACGCCTCGGCGGCGATCACGGTTTCCTTGTAGAAGCTGTTGCCGCCGTTGACCACCAGGTCGCCCGGCGCGAGCTTCCGGCGCAATTCATCGAGGGTCTGGTTGGTCGCCTTGCCCGCCGGCAGCATCACCCACACCTTGCGCGGCAGGGGCAGGGCATTCAGCATCGCATCGAGCGAATAGGCGGCATCGAAACCCGGTTCGGCGGCGAGCGCGTCGACCGATTTGCCGGCGGCATCGTAGCCGACGACATGAATGTTCGAACGGCACAGGCGCAACGCCATGTTGGCGCCCATTTTTCCCAGTCCCACCATGCCGGTTTGCACGTCAGAGTACCCTTTTGCGAATAAGCGTTACCAGGATCTCGGCGAGAATCACCACGCTGAAGATAGTCAGCAGCACCACCGCCACCTGGTCCCATCGAAACAGGTTCATGGCCGAATCCATCGCCATACCGATGCCACCGGCGCCGACCAGGCCGAGCACGGCGGATTCGCGCACGTTGATGTCCCAGCGAAACAGCGCGATCGACCAGAACGCCGGCTTCACCTGCGGCCAGTAGCCTTTGAGGAACACGCTGGCGCGCGAGGCGCCGACGGCGGTCAACGCCTCGACCGGCCCGGGTGCCGCTTCTTCCAGCGCTTCACCGAACAGTTTGCCGACAAAACCGATGGAACGGAAGGCGATCGCCAGCGTACCGGCGAGCGCGCCGGGCCCGAACACGGCGATGAACAGCAGCGCCCACACCAGCGAATTGACCGAGCGCGAGGACACCAGCACCAGCTTGGCGAAATAATTGATCGCCGTGACGGGGACCAGGTTGTGTGCCGCCAGCATGCCGACCGGAAACGCCAGTACGATCGCGAGAATCGTGCCCAGCGTGGCGATGTTCAGCGTCTCGATCAGCGCCGCATGCACGGACTTCGCGTAGAACGCCCGGTCGATGGGCCACATGCGCACGAAGAAGTCCTGGATCTGCGCCGGCGCATCGTAGAGGAATTCGGGGATGAATTCGATGTGCCGCACCGACATCACCAGCGCCGCCACGGCGATGAAATAGAACACGAAGCGGATGAAACGCTGCTCGACCGAAAACCGCCGCCATTCACGGTTGACGGCCAGCATCGGCGCTGCCGGCGAATTCACTCTTCTTCTCCGCGCCGCGCGATGATCACACTCGACGGGCTGCTTCCGAACCATGCGGAAACGGTCTTGTTGTCGAGGAATACCGCGCGCAGGATGTTGGAGAGAATCTCGCCGATGAAGATCAGCGTGATGATGCTGATCAGGATCGCCAGCACGAAATCGTAATCGAAGCGCTGGAACGCGGCGAACAGCGTGCCGCCCACGCCGCCGGCGCCGACAATGCCGACCATGGTGGAATTGCGCAGATTGGAATCGAGCTGATAGGTGGAGAAACCGAGGAAGCGGCCGAACACCTGCGGCAGCACGCCGTAAGTGAGGATATTGGCAAACGAGGCGCCGGATGCGCGCACCGCTTCCACCTGCTTCAGCGAAATTTCCTCGATCGCCTCGGCGAACAGTTTGGAAATGAAACCGAGCGAACCGACCACCAGCGCGCCGATGCCGGCGATGGCGCCGAAGCCGACCGCCTTCACAAAGATAATGGCGACGATCACCGGATGGAAAGAACGGCACAGCGCGATCAGCATGCGCGCCGGCCAGGAAATCCACACCGGCGACAGGTTGCGCGCCGCCATCAGGCCGACGGGCAGCGAGATCACGATGCCGATGGCGGTGGCGATGACGGCAATCTCCAGGCTTTCGGTCAGGCCCTTGACGATCATCTCCCACTTGTCATCGCCGAAGTTGGGCGGAAACATGCGCGACAGGAACCGTTCGAGGTTGCCGAGGCCCGAGATAAAGCGCGACCAGGTGAAATCGAGTTGCGCTGCCGTCCAGACGGCGTAGAACAGCAAAGCCAGCCAGCCGAGGCGGGCGGGCCAGTGGGGCGGGAAAGGGTTGCGGTTAGCGATTGCCGCCGTGGTGTTCATGCGGAATCACAAAAAAAATCCTGTCATCCCCGCGAACGCGGGGATCCCGTGACGTTGCGTCGAACGACACCGGGTTCCCGTCTGCACGGCAACGGCGCAACTCATTCAATCCAGTTCTCCCCGCCATAAATCTCTTTCAGGTGCGCATCCGTCAACTGCGAAGGATCGCCATCGAACACCACTTTGCCGCCGGTCATGCCGATCATGCGCCCGCAAAATCGCTTGGCGAGATTGACATTGTGGATGTTCACTACCACGGGGATATTGCGCTTGCCGGCAAGATCGGCCATCAACTCCATGATCTCGACCGAGGTCTTTGGGTCGAGCGAGGAAGTCGGCTCATCGGCCAGCAGGATTTCCGGCTGCTGCATCACCGCACGGGCGATGCCGACGCGCTGCCGCTGGCCGCCGGACAGGCTGTCGGCACGCTGGTTGGCGAAGCTGGACAGGCCGACGGTGTCGAGCAGGTCATAGGCTTCGTCGATGTCGGCCTGCGGAAATTTCCGCAGCCAGGCATTGAACGCGGACATGTAGCCGAGACGTCCGGTCAGCAGGTTTTCCATCACCGTCAGGCGCTCGACCAGGTTGTATTCCTGGAACACCATGCCGATCCGGCGGCGCGCGGCGCGCTGTTCGGCGCCTTTCAGCTGGGCAAGATCCTGGCCCTGGAACATGATCTGGCCGGCGGTCGGCTCGACCAGGCGATTGATGCAGCGTATCAGCGTCGACTTGCCGGTGCCCGACGGGCCGATGATGGCGGTGATGCCCTCGCCGGCGATGTCGAGATCGATGCCCTTCAGCACCGGTACGCCGCGCTTGTATTCCTTGACCAGGCCGCGAATCTGCAATGAGCGATCAGTCATTTGCCCGTTTCCCGTTGCTTGCGCCCGCTACCGGCGCGGTCAATGGACTCCCCGTTTTTGATGGACCCTGCATTTGCCCCCGCGCTTGCCGCCGCATTTGCCACCGCGCGGACCGATTCGAAATCCCGCCGGTAGTCCATCGGCACATAGCGGTCCGCGCCCTGAAACGCGGCTTTCAATTCCGGCGAAAACGCATAGGAGAACGTGCATGAACGCAGCTTGCCGGTCAGCGCCGGGTCGAGATCGTGGGCCAACACCATGCTGCCGGCCGGGAACGGTTTGCTTTTATAGATGATGCGATAGTCGCCCGGCTTGACCAGTCCGCGGGTGAGCATGCGATCGAGCACGTCGTCGGCGACGGCGGCGGCATCATAATCGCCGCGCAACACGCCGGTGATGGAATTGTCGTGCTTCCCGGAATAGATCACCTTGTAATCCTTGTCGGGTGTCAGGCCTTGCGCCGGGAACAGCGCGCGCGGCGCCATGTTGCCCGAGTTGGACGACGCGGCAGTATGCGCGACGCGCTTGCCTTTCAGGTCGGCAAGCTTCATGAAAGGACTGTCCTGTTTGACGAGCACCACCACATGATAGCTCAACAGGTCACCGCTTTTTCCCTGTGCGTTGCCGCCGCCAATGCCCGCGTACGGTACCGCGCCGGCCACGTTGACCGCGAACGGCGTATCACCGGTGGCCAGCAGGCTGAACTGGATGCGGCCCGAGCGTAACGCCTCGACGACGGCGGCGCTGGAAAATACCTGGAAAAACCGGATCTTGCGGCCGACGCATTGGGCCATGTGTTCGACGAACGGGGCCCACATTTTCTCGTAGGCCGCCGTGTCTTCCTGCGGCGAGTAACTCAGCAGCAGCGACGCCGGGTTGCGCAATTTCGCCGGGTCCCGGGGTGGGTCGGCGGTGAGGTTGCGGTCCGCATCGCAGTAGATCGCATCGAGGTCGCCGCGGTGGGGGCAGGTATCCTGCGCCCACGCGGGAATGGTGGCGCAAGAGAGCAATGCGGCGATCAGGAGTCTGCTCAAGCGGTTTCCTTCATTGGCCGGCGCCCTGACGGCAGCGCGCCGGTTTCCATGCGGTGGCATGCGCGCGCTGCCGGTAAGAATCCTGGTGAGGCGCCGTCCGGCCAGAGACCGTTACGGCTTCCTGCCTTCAGCCGCCTTCTTTGCCGCGGCCTCTGCTTCCTTCGCCGTCTGCTTGTCGTAATTGGCGCGGTTGAAGGCTTCGCCCGAGCCTTCGGCGACCTTGCGCACGACTTCCCAGTCTTTCTGGAACGTGACCGGGAAGAACCGGTCCGCACCGTCGAAGGCCTTTTGCATGTCGGGCGGATAGCGATAGTCGGTGAAGCACTTCACCATTTTTTGCGCGAGCGCCGGTTCGAGATCGTGCGCATAGGCAAAGCTCGACGTCGGAAATTTCTGGCTCTTGTAGATGATGCGGAAATCGTCTTCCTTGATCTGACCGCGCCCGGCCATGCGGTGGAACACGTCGGAGGCCACCGCGGCGGCGTCGTAATCGCCGGAATTCACGCCCATCACGCTCTGGTCGTGCTTGCCCGAAAACAGGATCTTGTAGTCTTTTTCCGGCGCCAGGCCTTCGGCGGGAAACAGCGCCATCGGCGCCATGTGGCCGGAATTGGACGACGGCGCGGTATGCGCGACTTTCTTTCCCTTCAGGTCGGCGAGCTTCATGAAGGACGAGGATTTCTTTACGATCACAATCAGGTTGTAGCCCTGGAATTCCCGGGCGTCGCCTTTGACCGCAAACGGCACGGCGCCGGCGAGATTGACGGCGAAGGCAGTGGGGCCGGTTGAAAATCCACCGACATGCAAACGTCCCGAACGCATCGCCTCGATCTCGGCGGCATTCGACTGCACCTGGTAGAACACCGCTTTCTTCGACAGGCATTTGCCCAGGTACTCGGTGAACGGCGCGAATACCTTTTCATACACGGCCGGGTCTTCGACCGGCGTATAGGTAAACACGATGGTGTTGGGATTCTTGAGGCGCTTGGCGTCCTTGGGCGTATCCGCGACCAGGTCCTTGTTTTCATCGCAGTACATGGAATCGAGTTCGCCGCGGTTCTTGCATTCCTGCGCCGTGGCGGCGCCGGCCGCCAGGGCGGCAAGCAGTGCCGTGATCAACAGGCCCGCGAACCGGGCAATACGGTGCAATGTCATCATGATTCTCCTCACAAAGCAGGTTATTGTTGGCCGGAACATTCTAGCCTGCATATTTCATGGATCGGCCGCTTTTCGCTACCATTTTCACGCTTGGCAACGGTCATCGGTGACAAATCCGGCTTGTACTTCGTATGACGCTGGGCCCTTCGACAGGCGCAGGACAGGCTCCGCGTGCTCGATAGATTTGGCTGGCACTCGGCAAGCCCTGCGGCTTGCCGTGTGCCAGCCAAATCCGAGTGCCCTGCCAGGCACGAAGAGTCCAGCCGCTGGCCGGCACCGGGCCCTGAAACGTTCGGCGCAGGGAGATGCCGCGCGCGATTGCGGCAGGTGCCGGCCATTCCTGCGAAAATCATGACCCATGCTGTTCGCCGGCAATTGCCTGACGGTCTGTTGACAATGACGATTGCCATCTATCGTCGACGCCCATATGGAGGGCCACTACGATCCTCCGAATATTGATACCCTGGAGAGCGGCGACTCGATCCTGGCTCTAGATCCACTTGAGTCGAACAGCATTTCCGCGAAGGTTGTCGGAGTGGAGCCCCTACCCCCGGGAGCTACCATTGGAAGCCTCACCAGCCGCCTTGAGATATTAACCGCCCAGTCATGTGGCTTGGGCTGGATTTCCCAGCCGGGTCTTTGCACAATCCTGCGCGGCCACCTCACCGCGCAACCGTCCCGCCTCGCGGCATTTCAAAACGATCTGGCTGCGGGCCACACGGCCGGCGGGCCGGTCACCGACAACGCCTACTGGCTGCTCAAGGTGAACACCGATTACATCCTCTCACTCGCTACGGGGTAGGCCACTCCGGTCCTCACTTGGCCGGCTCCCGCCCCGATCGCGTTCGGTACCGCTCTGAGCGCCACCCAGCTCAACGCGACAGCTACCGGCGTGGGTGGCGGCACCCTCGGCGGC
>JBDTSU010000024.1:0-20414 GCA_039930965.1 Betaproteobacteria bacterium | reverse complement strand
GTGATAGCGCCGCAGGATATCGGCATAGAGCCTGGTAAGGGTCTCGCCGGTCAGCGATTCGCCGCGATCGACGCGCGCGTGCGCCTCGCGTTCGAACTCGGCGAACATGGCCTGGCGAAAGAAGGCGCCGCGTAATGCCTCGAGCGCGGAACCCAGGTAGAGCATGCGCTCGTCGTCGGTCCGGGCGATCTTCAGCATGTGGTCCAGCAGCAGCGCCTCCTGGAAGGTCGAGGCGATCTCAGCCACGAAGGTCGTATAGTCCGCGGTGACAAACGGCTGCGCGCGGTTGGAATGATAAGAATGCATGGCGTGGCCCCACTCGTGGCTGAGGGTGGAGACCGAAGCGTAATTGTCCGTGTGGTTCAGCAGCAGGTAGGGGTGCACATCGTAGGCGGCGCCGGCCATGTGCGCGCCGGAGAGCTTGCGCGGACGCGGATAGACGTCCATCCAGCGCTCCTTCAGGCCTTTTTCCACCGCGGCCACGTAGGCGCTGCCCATCGGTTTCAGTGACTCCCGCATCAGTTGCTTGCCGGTATCGATGCTGTACTTGAGGTCACTCTTGACCAGCGGCGGGTAGATATCGTAGTAGCGCATCTCGCTCACGCCGAGCATGCGCGCGCGCAACCGGAAATAGCGATGCAGCGTCGGCAGGTTGGCGTGCGTCTGCGCGATCAGGGTGTCGTAAACGGATACCGGGATTTTGTTGGCGTCGAGCGCGCGGGTGAGGCTGTCCGGGTACTTGCGGATTTTTGCCAGGACCGTGTCTTCCTTCAGCCGTTCGTAGAAAGCGACGCCGAAGGTCCGCTCGAATTCCTTCCAGCTTCCCCAGAAAGCGTCGAAGACTTTCTTGCGGTCGTCGCGATTGGCGGACTCGCGGTGTTCTTCATAGGCCGATTTGTCCAGCTTGACCGAGGTGCCATCGGCGAGCTTGACGGTCGCCCACGGCAGTTCGGCGTTGGCGAAAATGTTGTACACCGAGCCGGTTGCATTGGCCGAGAGGCCAAACGCGGCAACGATGGCTTCGCCCTTGGCATCAAGCGTGTGCGGCGCGGCGCGCAGGATCTGGTCGACCGGCTGGCGGTATATGGTCAGGCCCGGTTCCTGTTTGAAAAACCCCGCGACCCGGTTCTTGCCCAATGCTAGGATTTCCGGGCTGAAAAACGAGGTGGCTTCGTTGGCGCGCGAACCCAGCACTTGCGACTTCTGGCTCAGTTCCAGGCTCGCGGCGGCGCCGGTGTCCTCGGCAAGCAGTTCATTGGCATAGACGTCCAGCCGGTAATAGCGTTTGGTGGCATCGGCCTGCAATTCCAGGCAAGACTTGAAACGCCGGGCGGATTCGCCGAGCTTGCCGCGGCAGGCCGCAAATTCCTTGAGTTGAGTGTCGAGGCGGGCGGCGTCGTCATGCCAGGCCTGCAGGGTCGGATAGAGATCGGCAAGGTTCCAGCGATCCTCGGTGCGTTCGGCCGCCGTGGCGGTGGCAAGGCCGAGCGACAGAAAAAGGCCGCCGAACAAGGCAAAGACGGCGGTGGTGCGCCTTGAATAGGGAAATTGTCTGGTCATGGTATGGGTCTTGGGGGGGGGTTGGAAAATCGGTCATGGTAAACCATCCGCGGCAGTCCGCGGGCGGTACACGCCCTGGTCAACGGCAGTCGCGCGGCAGTTGGCCGGGGCGAATATTCTCCGCCTCGCATTTCCAGGTGATGCGATCGGCTTCGGCAATTGGCGTCAGATAGATCATTCCCTGCGGACGCTGGCTGCCCTTGATCGCGATCTCAATGCGGCCGTCCTTGTAGGTTACATTGGCGCGGCCCTCGGGCGCATTCACGCTGCCAAGTTGTGACTGATCGAGGGGCAGCTTGCCGGTGCTGGCAAAGGATGCTTCCACGGCCGCGCGTAGCGGCGCGGCCTGCGCGCGGCCTTCGACTACCCGGGCGCGGGTAACGAAGTCCTGGTAGGCCGGGATGGCAATGGCGGCAAGGATGCCCACCACAAACACGGCCGGCAGGATGGCCGCGATCACACCCACCAGCAACGAGGGAATACCCTTTCCGGGCTCGTGCCGCACCACCGAGGATACCGCCAGGTCGTGCAGGCCCTGTTTACGCGCGGTGAAGGCGGCCGGCACAAAAAAGATCAGCCAGGTGATGATCGACAGGATATTGCCGACAAACTTGAGCACCTGGCGAAACAGCGCCGTGCCGACGCTCAGGCGCTCGCCGGTCACACTTTCGACCGTGAGGCCACAGGCTTGCTTTCCCCAGGTGGCGCGCTGTTCGGAGCTTTCAAAATAGGTGCCATAGGCCAGCCACACCGCGACTCCGCCGACACCGAACGTGAAGGCGCCGAACAGTACGCCCGGAATGATCAGGATCAGATTGTCGATCACCGTTGCCGCGACGCGGCGCCAGAACCCGGCGTAAGGCCACTCATGATGTATGGCGAGGCTTTCCGTCTGCGATATGTCCATTTTCACTCCCTGTTCCAGTTCACCGTTACGGATGGCCTGCTGGTTTGATGTTATCGCAATGCGTGGTGGCGGGGGCGAAGCCGCATTACCCAAACAGGCTCTTCCAGACCTCGACGACCGCGTGGCGCTCGTCGGCCAATTCGTCCAGCCCGACCCAGGTCTTGGCTTCGTTGTTGTTGCGCGCGCGATGTTGCCGCTCGCGATAGGCAAGGTACGCCTTGCCGACGATGGCGGCATGGTTTTCATCGATGATGCCGAGCGCGGCAGCCCGGGTCAGCAAGGCAAAGTTGCCGAGGTTGCCGAGGAATTCGGGATGTTCATGCGAATAGGCGAGGATGATGTACTGGACGATGAATTCGACATCGACCATGCCGCCGCGCGTGTGCTTCAGGTCCAGTTGATGGGCGCGATCCTTCTTTTCGGCGCGCATCTTGTCGCGCATGGCGATTATTTCTGAGCGCAATTTATCCGTGTCGCGCGCGGCCGAGAGCACTTCCCGGCGGATCGCTTCGAAAGGCGCCGCGATCGAGGCGTCTCCCGCGCAGAATCGCGCCCGGGTGAGCGCCTGATGCTCCCAGGTCCACGCGCGCGTCAACTGATAATCATGAAAGCCGTCGAGGCTTGATACCAGGCGGCCAGCATCGCCGTCGGGCCGCAGCCGCAAATCGGTCTCATACAGGACCCCGCCCGACGTCATGGCATTGAGCCAGTTGATCAGGCGCTGGACCAGCTTGGCATAGCGGTCCGGCTCCCGTCCCGCGGTGGGATCGTATAGGAACACCAGGTCGAGATCGGACGCGTAGCCCAGTTCCTTGCTGCCGAGCTTGCCGTAGCCGATGATCGCAAAGCCGGCAGGTGGCCGCCAGTCCCGCGGAAGGGCGGGTATGCCGTCGGGACCGTTGGTCAACGGGGATGCAGACAAAGCGCGCCACACCAGCACCAGCGTGACATCCAGCAGCATATCGGCCAGTGCCGACAGTTCGTCCGACAAGGCCATGACCCCCAGGCGGCCTTCGATATCCGCGACGTTGAGCTTGAGCGTCGCGACCTGCTTGGCGTGGCGCAACAGTTCGAATTGTTTCTCGATATCGCCGTCCGCGGTGTCACAGGCCTGCTGCAGGGCGCGCCGTTCGGCGCGCCAGTCCAGCGCGGCGCTCTTTTCCGCCGGCGTGATCAGTTCATCGAGCAGGATGGGGTGGCGGCGCAGGAAGTCCGCGGCCCAGGCGCTGTTGGCCGCGATGCGCGCCACTCGTTCCAGTACCTGCGGATATTCGACCAGCAGGGCAAGGTAGGTCTCGCGTTTATCGATGGCTTCGATGAGATCGAACAAGCGGAAGAATGCCTTGACGGCGGTGGCGGGCTCGTGGTCCTGGGTCAGCGCGGCCTTCAGGGCGAAGGGGATCAGCGTTTCCATGCGCGCGCGCGACTTGGCGGAAAGCGTCTGCGTGCGCGAGGACCGAAGCCAGCCATCGATGCGGGCGCCGATGGTCTCGGCGCTGTCGGGTGCCAGACCGCCGGCGATCTGGCGCACTTGCTGTCCGAGCGCGTCCCCTTGCGGCTGACCGGCGGCCGCCGCTTTGCCATTGGTCGCGGGGGCGCTGAACAGCGCTTCGAATTCATCGGTCACGATGGTCCGGTGCCGGTTCAGTATCGCGAGGAAGCCGTCCCAGTCCGGGTAATTCATCGCCGCGGCGATGTGCTGCCGGTCTTCGCCGGCGCCGGGCAGGGTCTGCGTCTGCTGGTCGTCCAGGTATTGCAGGCGGTGTTCGAGATTGCGCAGGAATACATATGCCGCCTGCAATGCCTCGACGCGCTCGGCCGTGAGGATGCGATGGGCCTCGAGCTGGGCCAGTGCCTGTCGCGTCGAGCGCGTCCGCAATGACGCCTCGCGCCCGCCGCGAATCAGCTGGAACAACTGGGCGATGAACTCGATCTCGCGAATGCCGCCCACGCCGACTTTGATGTCGTCGAGCCGGTTGCGTTTGGTGGCGTCGGCGCGGATCTGGCCGTGCAAGTCGCGCATTTCCTCGATGGCGGCGTAGTCGTGATAGCGCCGATAGACGAACGAACGCACCAGCGTGTCGAGCGCGGCGATGGTCGGCGGCGCGCCGGTAATGGCGCGGCCCTTCAGCCAGGCATACCGCTCCCATGGCCGGGCCTGGGTGATGAAGTAATTCTCGAGCGCGGCCAGGCTGGTAACCAGCGGCCCGCTGGACCCGAACGGCCGCAGGCGCATGTCGACGCGGAACACATACCCGTCGGCATCGACGAGATCGATGGCGCGGATGATGCGTTTGCCCAGTTCCGAGTGAAACTCATGCCAGGAACGTTGGCTGCTGGCCTCGCCGTCCTCGGCATGAATGAAGATCAGGTCGATGTCGGAGGAAACGTTGAGTTCGCTCCCGCCCAGCTTGCCCATGCCGACGATGAGCAACTGCGCCGCTTCACCGGCCGAGGGGTCGACTGAAAAGCGCTCAGTGACCGCCCGTGCATGGAAATGCTGCGCCGCCGTCAGCGAAACATCGGCCAGCGCCGACACGGTCCCGACGACTTCCGCGAAGGAACCGAGTGCGTTGATATCGCGAAAGATGGTGTGCACCATCGCGTATCGCCGCAGCGACCGCAGGCGCGCGTGCAAAGCGGCCTCGTCGGCTTCATCGCCGAGCCACATCCGCATGGCGCCGGCGGAAAGCGGCAGGGCGAATCCCTCCCTGAGTTGCGCGACCAGCCCGGGTTGGGCGGTGCACATCCTTTCGGCATATCGCGAGGCGCGAAACGTTTTGTCGAGTTGGGCGTCAAAGGAAATTGTGGGCATGACATAAAGCACAGTCGTCCGAATTGGACGGGGCACCGTTAAAATAGCATGTAAGCGCCGCGATTCCGCCGCGGTTGCAGCGGCAACCAGGACACAAGAAAATCAAAAAAGTCGTGATTCATCTCGGCAAGACCGGCACCAAAGTCCTCTTCTGGACGGTGGTGATGGCATCGGCAATGCTGGTGATCGCGGTGCTGACCGTCAAGTATGCGGTCATGCCGAATATCGAGCGCTACCAGGGCGATATCGTCGGCCGCGTGGCCGCGGCCAGCGGCATGGATGTGTCGGCGACCGCGATTCGCGGCGGATGGTCAGGGTTTCGGCCCTATGTGGAGCTTGAAAACGTGGTGTTTCGCGAGCCGGCGGACTCGACGCGGCGCGAGGCCGGTGCCGAGGCACTCAGGCTGCCGCAGGTCCAGGCCTCGCTGTCGTGGTGGTCGCTGTTTGTCGGGCAGATCCGCTTTGCCGATGTCACGCTCGCCGCGCCGGAACTGGTGCTTTCGCGCGGCAAGGACGGACTCATTTACTTTGCCGGGCGCGCGCTGAACCAGCCGAAAGAGGTGGAGGATGATGGCCGCTTGCTGGAAGCGCTGCTGGAACAGCCGGGTGTGTCCATTCATCACGCGTCGCTGACCTGGAACGACGAGTTGACGCCGGGCAAGACCCTGAAATTCACCGACGTCGGTCTGTCGCTGGATAAACGCATTCGCGGCCACGCGTTCGGCTTTGTCGCCACGCCTCCCACCGGCCTTGCCAGGAACGTCGAGTTGCGCGGGACGGTCAACATCGCCCGCGATGCCGGCCGCTGGAAACTGGCCGGAACGATCTATGCACTGCTGGCCGATGCCAACCTCGGCGAGATTCGCCAGCATGTCGCGCTTCCCGACGCCCTGCAGTCCGGTTCGGGAAATGTGCGTGCCTGGATCGATATCGACAATAGCGCCATGCCGGCCGCACCCGTACCTGCACCCGTGCCGGTTGCGGCCGGCGCCATGACCGCATTCAATCCCATTCGCTCCATCACGGCCGATGTAAATCTTGTCAATGCACGCGCTCAACTGGCCAGCGACCTCGCTCCCTTGCAGATCGCCAAGCTCGCCGGTCGTATCGAATATGTGGCCGAGGAAGACGGCTTCACCGTTCGCAGCAAGGCGCTTGAGTTCCGCACCCGCGAAGGCGTGACCTCGCCGCCCGCGGATTTCTCGGTGACACTGCGGCAGCAGGCCGATGTTGCGCGTGCCAGTGGCGAAATCACCGCCAACGGCATTGAACTCAAGGTCATGACCGGGCTACTGGAGTACTTTCCCATCGGCAAGGAAATGCGCGCCCTGGCGGCACGATTCAGTCCGCGCGGCGCGGTGCAGCAATCGTCGTTCGCCTGGACAGGCTACCTCGACGCGCCGGCCACCTACAAGATCAAGGGAAAACTCACCGAATTCGGCTCGCAGGTCGATGAGGCGGTGCCCGGCGTGTCCGGATTTTCCGGCACGCTCGACGGTGACGAAAAGGGTGGTCGGTTTTCCATCGCCTCGAAGAACCTGCGGCTTGACGCACCCAGGATGTTTCGCGTGCCGCTGAATTTTTCCATTCTCGAAACCGAAGGTGACTGGAAGGTCAGCGGCGAGGCGGTCGAAGTGAACCTGGGCAACGTGAAACTGGCCAACGATGACCTGTCTGGCGAATTCTCCGGGCGCTATTGGCGCTATCGCGCCGATGGCCCGCGGGCCGCCGAGGAGAAAGGCCCCGGCTCGCTCGATATCAAGGGCAAATTCGAACGCATCAACGCGACGCGGGTGGCGGACTACCTGCCCAATGGCGCCGCCAAGGCGCGCGAGTATGTCGAGTGGGCGGTGCGCGACGGCGAGGTAAGTTCGGTCGACATTGTCATCAAGGGCGCGATTTACGATTTCCCCTATCACCAGGGCAACGGCGGAAATTTTCGTATCGATGCCCGGCTCAAGGACATCGACTTCCGCTATGCCGAGGGCTGGCCCAATGCAAACGACATCAACGGCACGCTCACTTTCGAAAACACGCGCTTTGAGGCGAAAGTCGACACGGCAAAGATTCTCAACGCGCCGCTGAGGCAAACGACCATCGCCATCGATGATTTTGCCGGCTCGCCGCCGGTGCTGACCATCCAGGGCATCGCCGATGCGCGCGCCGAGGACGTTTCCCGGTACCTGAAGGAAAGTCCGCTGATCGACAGTGTCGGCGCCTTCACCCGGTTCGTCGCCCTCGAGGGGCCGGGCAAGCTGGAGCTTGGACTGAAGTTCTTCCTGCCCACCGCGGATCAGCCGAAACTCGTGGGCACCCGGATCACCGGGAAATATGCCGTCACGCGTGGCCGCGCAAAACTGGCGCTGGGAGAGCGCGGCACGGACATTTCCGGCCTGAACGGCAGCGTGGCCTTCACCGAATCGAGCGTCAAAAGTACTGGTCTCGCCGGGGTCGCTTTCGGCAACCCGCTCGGCGTCAATATTGCCGGTGCCGGCGATGCCGGCGTGAGCGTGGATTTCGGCGCCCGCGCCGACGTCGCGCAGCTGGGCGATATCCTGCCTTTCCGCATGCCGCAGCAGGTCACGGGCACGGCGGACTTCAGCGGACGGGTGCTGGCCAAGTCGGGCGCAACGGAAGTGGCGATTGATTCGACGCTCGCCGGCGTCACGTCGTTGCTGCCGCCACCCCTGACAAAGCGTGCCGACGAGGTCCGCAATTTGCGCGTGGTGTTCAGCAATACCGGGCAGCCCAGCGAGAAGATTCGCGTCACCCTGGCCGGCAATGCCGTGGCCGGTGTGGTGGCAAATGCGGCGGCAAATGCGGCGGCAAATGCGGCGGCAAATGCGGCGGCAAATGCGGCGGCCGGTGCGGTGGCCGCCGATCTCGCCGAGTCCCGCATCGATGCGCGATTTCAGCGCCGCTTCGATGCGCGCGGCGTTGCCCAAGGTCTGTTCGGCGGCATGGCCAGCGTTGGCGCTACGTTGGGTGACGTCACCTTGCCCGAGGGACTGTGGCTCGCCGGAACCATGCCGCGCTTCGATTTTGATGCCTGGCGCCTGGCTTTTGACGGTTTCTTCCCTGCGTCACCCGCTGCGCCAGTGACGCCCGCTGCGCCCGTGCCAGTGGCCGGTTTAGCCGCAACCACGGCGGCGGCAAGGAGCGATTCGCCTATTGCGGGTTTCGATTTCAAGTTGGGCGGGCTGGTGGCCTATGGACGCCCGTTCAAGGCCATGACATTGAAGGGCCGTCACGGCTCGGAAGGCTGGCGCATGGTGGTTGACAGCGACGAGGCCAGCGGCGATTTTACCTGGCGTCCTGGCGCGTTCAACGATCGCGGCATGGTGAGGGCCCGGCTGCAACGCTTCACGCTGGCCGACGAAACGCCGGCATTGGCGACCACGCCCCAGCCGCCACCGGTTGCACTCGGCAAGGAGCCGGATATTCCGGCGCTCGATATCATTGCCGAAAAATTCACCTTCAAAGACCGCGAACTCGGCAAGCTCGAACTGCGCGCCACGCCGCAGGGTGTCAACTGGAAGATCGACCAGCTCAATATCACGACCGGCCACGCAAAGCTGGAAACCGAGGGGCTATGGCAGCGCTATGGCGATCCGCTGGATCTGTCGGGCAAGTCGCGCACCTCGATGACGCTGAAGCTCGAGTCCTCTAACCTGAATGCACTGTTCGACCAGTTTGGCTTTGGCGACTACGTCAAGGGTGGCGACGCCAAGCTCGAGGGGCAGCTTTCCTGGCCAGGCCATGCCTACCAGTTCCAGACCAACGTCCTGTCCGGCCATTTCAAGGTGGCCGCCACCAACGGTCGCTTTGCCAAGATCGAGCCCGGCGCCGGCAAGCTGCTCGGCCTGATGAGCTTGCAGTCGTTGCCGCGCCGCATCACGCTTGATTTTCGCGACATTTTTTCGGAGGGGCTCGCGTTCAACAAAATTAAGGGAGACGTGAAGATCGTCGACGGCATGATGTCGACCGACAATTTTGAGATCAAGGGGCCGGCGGCGTACATTCGTTCGTCAGGAGATATTTCGTTGCCGACGGAACGAGTCAATCTGAAAATGAAGGTCGCGCCGCTCGTGGGCGAGGGCGCCGCGCTGGGCGCCGGAATCTTCCTGACACCGGTCATTGGCGTCGGCGTGTACGCACTGTCAAAATTATTCGAGGGCGTACTTTCCTATGAATTGAGGGTCACGGGAACGTGGGATAATCCGCAAGTGGAAGAAGTTAAAAAGAATGCTCCCGCCGCAACGGCCACGCCCGCCACGCCGGGGGAATCGGTGAAGAAAGTGCCATGATCATCACCCGCAACAGCAGCCAGATTCCGGAAGCGCTGGAGAAAGTGAACCAGTCCACGCAGTCGTTCTTTCGCGTGGCGGCGATCCAGATGGCGAGTGGGCCCAATGTGGCGGGCAACCTTGAAGAGGCATCGCGCCTGATCGATATGGCGGCGAGCATCGGCGTGCGCATCGTGGTGTTGCCGGAGTATTTCGCCATCATGGGCTTGAAAGACACCGACAAGGTGGCGGTGCGCGAAAAGCCCGGCGACGGGCCGATCCAGCAATGGATGTCGGAGACGGCGGCGAAACACCGCATCTGGCTGATAGGCGGTTCGATCCCGATGGAAGCGAGCGTCCCCCATAAAGTGCGCAATACCTGCCTCGTCTACGACAAGGAAGGCAAGCAGGTCGCGCGCTACGACAAGATTCACCTGTTCAACCTGGCGCTGGGCTCGGAAAATTTTTCCGAAGAGCGCACCATCGAACCCGGGGATAAAGTGGTGGTGGTCGAGTCTCCCTACGGCCGCATCGGCCTGTCGATCTGCTACGACCTGCGCTTTCCGGAACTCTATCGCGCGATGGGCAATGTCGACATCATCGTCGTGCCGTCGGCCTTCACCGCCACCACCGGCAAGGCACACTGGGAGCCGCTGATCCGCGCCCGCGCCATCGAAAACCTCGCCTACGTGATCGCGCCCGCGCAGGGAGGGTTCCACGTCAATGGCCGCGAGACCCACGGCGACACGATGATCGTGGATCCGTGGGGCGTGGTGCTGGATCACCTGCCGCGTGGCTCGGGCGTGGTGGTGGCAGGCATCAATCCGCAGTATCAGCAGACGATTCGCAAGAGCCTGCCTGCGCTGACGCATCGGACGTTACGGCAGATTTAGCCTGGTGCCTGGTTGCCGCTGTGGTTCAGCAGTGCATGGTCAATAAATCATAAATCCAGCACTGGCGCGTCTTGCAGCCGAAAAGGGCTTGAAACACCGCGCCAGTGCTTGAGTTTGATTTCTATTTTTACATAGGTCAGGTTGCCGAAGGCTACCTGACAACGTCCTGCCGGTCATGGATCAGCTGGGCCTAATCAATTCGGCCACAAAAACAAAACCCCGCCTAAGCGGGGTTTGCGTGATCTTTTGGAAATCAGACTTTCCTGCGCCTCGTAAGTCCGAGGCCAGCCAGGGCGAAGCCGAGAAGGGCCAATGTGCCGGGTTCCGGGACTGAGGTGGGGACGGAGCCAAACGTGAAGGCATGCCAGAATTCGCCGGGCGAGGTAGTGAAGGTCACGCTGTCCACCGGGCTATCAAACAGCAACACACCATGGAATTCCCTCATCGTCAAAATGCCACCATCCGCGAGGATTCCATCGGTCGCGTCATTGCCCCAGTATCCTTGGCCTTCGCTATCGATAGTGAAACCTTGATTGAAATCATAGGTCACGGCAAGGCCGTTCTGTCCGACGCTCAACAGCGCCATGTACAGACTGCTTACCGAAGACGAAAAAGTCACGGTAACCGAATTGGCCGTGTTCAGCCCCACCTGTTCGCAAGCCGTCGGTCCGTTATCGACCGTGCCGCCGGTGTAGGCCAAGTCCAACGCGTTCGGCTGCGTCCAGTAGTTTGTGCCACAGCCCGTTTGTGAGACGCCGTCCAAATTGCCGGCGCCGGTGACGCTAACATTTATGCCGTCCATGACACCGCTGGCGCTATTGCCGCTAATACTCGTCCAGTCGGTCCACGCCACCGGGGTAGCCAAAGCACTGCTCATGGCCAAACAACTTGCCGCCGCGACCAGACCGCAAGTTACCATTTTATGTAGCTTCATTTTTTTCTCCATTTAAAGTGCGCAATTGCTAGAACGCATTCCACGGGGTAAGGGCAAGTTTTCGCGCTAAACCAGGTTTTGCTTTTTCCGTCGGCACGAAGCTGATGCACTATCTGTGCCATCGTTGGAAATATCAATTGAAACAAACAGGTATGTTCGCCCGCTGCGGCAAAGTGTAAGAAAATCCGACAACCGCCAACGCGGACAACATGAATGTGTGGCGGAGTTTCAGCCGTTGAATCTTTCATGCCCCCGGTGGCTCAAACGCGAACGCCAAAGGAGGAACCATGCCAATCATCCATAAACGCCGTCAATTGCTGATCACGGCTGCGGGCGCCGCGGCCAGTTCGCTCATTCCCGTATGGGCGCTCGAAAAAACGCCATCAATGACCGAGGGGCCGTTTTACCCGCGACTTGCCGACATAACGCTCGACGACGACAACGACCTGACCCGCGTCAAAGGCAAGGAGGGCGTTGCCCGCGGCACTTTGCTCGATCTCACCGGGCAGGTGATCGATTCCGGCGGCAAGGCGGCGGCCGGCGCGAGCGTGGAGATCTGGCAATGCAACAGCCACGGCCGCTACCATGACGCGCGCGATGTGTCGTCGAGCCCGATCGATCCCTTCTTCCAGGGCTTCGGCAAGTCTGTCACCGATGCGGGCGGGAGATTTCGCTTTCGCACCATCCGTCCGGTGGCCTATCCGGGACGCGTTCCGCACATTCACTTCAAGGTGAAGTCAAAGGCGTTCAGGGAACTCACCACGCAGATGTTCGTGGCCGGTGATCCCGGACTTGAAGAGGACTTCATCTGGCGTTCGCTGCGCGGTGTGGATTTGAAGAAGCAGATGGCGAGTGAACTCAAGCCTGCGGCAACGACGGGCGGCGCGGCGCTGGCCGGTTTTTTCGACATCATGCTGGCGTAGCGCCGGTCCGTCCTTTCCCCGCGCAGGGCCGGCATCACAACGCGAGAATTTGCAGCATCTCAAACGTTTCGCAAATCACGATCATCGCGTGGTCCGGCACTCGCCCCAGCCGGACGCATTCGCGCGAAAAGTATTTCCAGTGTTCGCGTTGCCAATATTCAAGCGAGCCATCGCCTTCGCCTTCCACCGCTGCGAAATCCGCGCCAACTTCGTGGAACGGCTTTGCTTCCACCCTGACGGTTCGAGTGACCAGCGCAGGCTGGTTGAGGTGGTCAAGCACAATTTCGATATCGCCCGCAGCCGGCAAGGCCTGGTTCAACGCTTCAAGCGTCCATAGCAGGCAGGCGCCTCCGCGCTTGTTTCCGCTCCGGATCAGTGCCAGCAGTTCATTTGAGAGATCGGCGGAGTCACCAAAGGCGCCGACCCGATTGGCGCCGGGCTCCAAGACGATGCCCCGGCAGCGAAGCGTCGCCAGCACCTCTTCGAGCGAAGGCAACTTCCATGGCTCGACGCCGGATTCATTGGTGTCGGTGGTCATGGCACGGCACGGCTGGCTGGGGCAAGCAGCCATTCATACACGCCGAGGTCACCTTCCGAAAAGCAGCAAAAAATGATCTCATCGAAACTGCCGTTTGTTCGTAAAAACTCCTGCACCGTGCGAACCGCGATGTCCGCCGCCGCCTCAACCGGATAGCCGAATACACCGGAACTGATGCCGGGAAATGCCAGGCTGCGAACGCCATGGGCGAACGCAACATCAAGCGAGTGCTGATAACACGCAGCCAATTGCAGCGGCTCGCCCTCGCGGCCCCCGCGCCAGACGGGGCCGACCGTATGAATGACGTATTTTGCCGGCAAGCGAAAGCCCCGGGTAAGCTTGGCATCGCCGGTCGCACAACCGCCGAGCAGGCGGCATGCCTCGAGCAATTCCGGCCCGGCCGCACGATGGATCGCTCCATCGACGCCGCCTCCGCCCAATAGCGAGGAATTGGCGGCGTTGACGATGGCGTCGATTCGCAAGGTCGTGATGTCGGCCTTGACGGCGCGCAGAACCGTTGTCATCGCCGCCTGCCCCTGCCCTGCTTCCGATCAACAGCAAATTGCCGTGTGGCCATGATAGGGACCCGGGACGTATGCTTGCGCCGCTACAAGGTACCGCGCGAATGTAACGATTCCAGGCGCAACGCGAGCTTCTGCTCAAGTTCGCTGAGCTGCTGCTGGAGTTCCCGGCGCCGCGCTTCATCCGGGCAGTCGCGGACGGCAGCAGTCAACCGTGCGCGTTCGTGGAACAGCGCGACTTCCGGCGGCGCCACGCCGGCGTCCTTGAGAATCTTGAACGCCATGCGCAGTTCCGCGGGCGTTGACTCCCAGCCGATGTCCTCCGGCAAGGGCTTGCCGAAGCCCTCGGCCCGGCTCAGCTCTCCGGATGCGAGTGCCGCGCGCAGGTGGCGGGCGATTTCTTCATCTTGTGTGGCCATCGGAATTTCCTTGTTTCATTCGCCGGAGCTTGCCGACCACATGCTCTCGTAAGCCCCACGAAAATTGATGGGTGGCGACGTAATCGAAATGTACTCAAATTCCATGTCGCCGGCATTCTCCAATCCGTGAAATTCGTTATCCTCGACGCGCACCACATCGCCCGCCGCAAATGCCTCGCGCCCGTCGTTTTCCAGCAGCAGGAATCCATTACCGTGCAGCGCCACCCACACTTGCTCCGACGTAGCGTGGCGGTGCGGCGGATTTTTTGCACCCGCAGGCAGCGTCACCCGCGTGATGGTGACGCGCATCGATTTCGAGTTCTCCGGAAAGATCAACTGACGTGAACGGATGCCGGTGTTGGTCAGCGTGTCTATGTCGCGTTTTCGAATCAGTTCCACAGTGGCTCCACCGCTACTCGATTGCAGATTTGTAAATTGTATTCCTGGGCTGCGCAAACACCCGGTGCATCATCGGCTCGAAGTAACCGAGCGGCAACGTTTCTGCCTTGGCGTCAAACGCCGGCCCATCGTAGCGCGCACAGAATTCCTCGGTTTGCGCGAAGCATGGGTGGTTGCGGAAAGCTTCCCGCATGTCTCGGTTCATGCCGATGTGATGGAAGAAGTAGTAACCCTGAAAGATACCGTGATGGGCCACCATCCAGTGATTGGCCTCGGAAACAAAAGGCTTCAGAATCGCCGCGGCGATGTCCGCATGGTTGTAGGTGCCGAGCGTGTCGCCGATATCATGCAGCAGCGCGCAGACCACACATTCCTCGTCGCGGCCGTCGCGATGCGCGCGTGTGGCGGTCTGCAGGGAATGCGTTAACCGGTCGACCGGGAAGCCGCCAAAATCGCCGTCGAGCAGGCGCAGGTGATCCAGGATGCGGCCGGACAACGCTTTCGCATAAGGCACGAACTGCGTGACGATGGTCTGCCAGTCGGTATGTGTACTGTCGTCCATGCTGGTAAAGGCGGCGCGACTGGCGGCTGGTTCGTCGGAACTCACGGCGGCGTGTCTCCTGGAAGTTTCCGAAATAATACGCTTTTGATTTCGGCGGAGGCACGATGGCGCATCCGGTCCCGGATTCCGGATCGGCAACCGTTGTGCGGATTTGTGTGGATGTGCGCCAGCGCGGCGAACGTTGCAGTGGCCGCTGCGTATGCCGATCGCCGCGCACCACCACCTGCGTATACCGTGAGTGGGACGATTGTGGAACGCATACATCCGCTCCTGCCAGTGCTCCCAGACCGTCCGGTTGGTGCGCAATTGCTCGATGCGACAGACCTTTCTATCCGCTTGGATCGCGCTGAATTCATCGATCGCCAGGTACTCCCCGACATAGCGGTTCATGCAGCCCGGGTCATTGGCGGCCAGATCGTCGAAATAGCAGTGCACTTGCGGCAAATGGCTTGATTCCGGGCCGTCGAACAGGGCCGGTGCGGCTTTGGTCGAACTGTAATAGTCGAGATCAAAGGCGACGAAGCCGAGCGCCGACTCGATTGAATCGCGCAGCCAGTCTTTCACGGTGATGCCTACATCGCCGATCACCAGTTTGGCCGATTGCAGACCATGCGCATGCCGGAGGGAGCGTCAGGACGCATACCTTACGCCATTGTGGACATCGAGGCCGATCGAGGCCACCCGGCTTATTGTTCTCCGCTCGGCCGCACCGGCATGTACTGTGCGCTATCGAAATCGGGCTGCTTGCGCAGGTCGAGGGTGAACGGAAACGCCGGATTTCGGCCCTCGGGCTTGAAATCCATCGGCCCGGGGGTATGGCCGAGTTTCTGGAAGCGCGCCACCCGGCGTGCCTCGGCTTCGAAGGCGTTGACGGGAAAGGTGTCGTAGCTGCGGCCGCCGGGATGGATGACGTGGTAGGTGCAACCGCCGACCGAGCGCGACGCCCAGCCATCGACGATGTCGAACACCAGCGGCGAATGCACGCCGATGGTCGGGTGCAGCGCGGACGGCGGCGCCCACGCGCGGTAGCGCACGCCTGCAACAAATTCACCCTGTACGCCCGTCGGTGACAGCGGCACCACGCGGCCGTTGCAGGTCACCAGGTGGCGATGCTGGGTCATGCCGGTGACCTTGACCTGCATGCGTTCGATCGACGAATCCACGTAACGCGACGTGCCGCCGGCGGACATTTCCTCGCCGAGCACGTGCCAGGGTTCGATGGCCTGGCGCAATTCCAGTTCCACACCCTGATAGGCGACCGAACCGAAGCGCGGAAAGCGGAATTCGAGGAATGGCGCGAACCAATCGAACTTCACCGGGTAGCCATGCGAGGCCAGATCGTCGCAGACAGCGCGCATATCCTGGGCGACGAAATAGGGCAGCATGAAGCGGTCGTGCAATTCCGTGCCCCAGCGAATCAGCTTGTGGCTGTACGGGGTCTTCCAGAAGCGCGCGATAAGCGCGCGCAGCAACAGCATCTGCGTGAGCGACATCTGCGGGTGCGGCGGCATTTCAAAGGCGCGGAATTCGAGCAATCCGAGACGTCCGGTGGGGCCGTCGGGCGAATACAGTTTGTCGATGGAGAATTCGGCGCGATGGGTGTTTCCGGTAAGGTCGACGAGAAAATTTCGCAGCAGCCGGTCCACCAGCCACGGCTTGGCGGTCTCATTGCCGGCGTCCAGGTGCTCGTCCATTTGCTCGAACGCGATCTCGAGTTCGTAAAGCGTATCGCTGCGCGCTTCATCGACGCGCGGGCTTTGCGAGGTCGGGCCAATGAAGGTGCCGGAGAACAGGTAAGAGAGCGCCGGATGGTTTTGCCAGTAGGTGATGAGGCTCTTCAGCAGATCGGGTCGGCGCAGCATCGGGCTGTCTGCCGGCGTGATGCCGCCGACGGTGACGTGATTGCCGCCCCCGGTGCCGGTGTGCTTGCCGTCGAGCATGAATTTTTCGGTGCCGAGCCGCGCCAGGCGCGCCTCCTCATACAGGGTCGTGGTGTTGGCGACCAGTTCCTTCCACGCTGAAGCAGGATGAATATTGACCTCAATTACGCCCGGGTCGGGTGTGATACCGAACTTGTTGATGCGCTTGTCGGCAGGCGGTGTGTAGCCCTCGATGCGCAGCGGCTGCTTCAGCGTTTGTGCGGTCGTTTCAATGGCCGCGACCAGCGCGAGGTAATCTTCGAGACGTTCGACCGGCGGCAGGAACACGTGCAGGATACCGGCACGAATTTCCACGCACAGCGCGGTACGGACGATTTCGGGCGCGGACTTGCCTTTCTTGAGCGCGGGTGTGGCGGGTGCGGTGGGCGCGGCGGATTTGGCGCCAACCTTGCGCGTCTTGCCGGCGGCCACAGTGGGAAGCGCGTCCTGTTCGGCAAACGGATCGAGTGCGATGATGAGCTCGGCGTCTTCCGGCGCGACCCATGGCAGCGAATACAAGGGCAGGCGGAAGCCCATCGGCGAATCGCCTTCGAGCAAGAAGATTTGCCGGGTCTGCAGTGGCCAGCGGCTCGAGATCCACGCGGTGGTCCCCTTGCCCGACGGCGGCGCCACTTTCAGCGGCAGCACATAGCCGATGGGCTCGCCGATACGGCCGGCAAGTTGTTCGAGCAACTTGCCGCGCGCCGCCGGCTTTTTCAGGTCCAGATCAAGCGGATCGACGTTGGCCGGCAGGTCGGCCTCGCTCTTGATGGTGCGCCAGACACTTTCATAGGCTGCGGCGGCGTAATCCGGGTGCAATCCGAGCTGTGCAGCGAGTTCGCGGGCAAACGCGCGCGGATCGGCCATACCGCGTCCGGGTTCGTTTGCCTGATAGGCAATCAGGGCATCGTCACGCCACACCGGCGCGCCGTCGGGCCGCCAATAGCACGATAACGCCCAGCGCGGCAGCGGTTCGCCGGGGTACCACTTGCCCTGGCCAAAGTGCAGCATCGCGCCGGGCGCGAAGCGCGGTTTGAGGCGGCGCAGCAAATCGATGGAAAGCTCAAGCTTCTTCGGCGAATGCGCGGTGATATTCCATTCCGGGCCTTCCATGTCGTCGATGGACACGAAGGTCGGTTCGCCACCCATGGTGAGCCGCACGTCGGATTTCTTCAGGTCTTTGTCGACGGCATCGCCGAGTTTCTGGATGCTGGTCCACTGCGCGTCGTTGTACGGCTTGGTGACACGCGGGTCCTCGTGAATGCGCGTTACCGTCATCTGGAAATCGAGGACCGTCTCGCAGATATCGGTAAAGCCGGACACCGGTGCGGCCGAAGAAGGGATGGCGGTGCACGCGAGCGGTATGTGGCCTTCGCCCGCGAGCAATCCGGAGGTGGGGTCGAGGCCGATCCAGCCCGCGCCGGGCAGGTAGGCCTCCGCCCAGGCATGCAAATCGGTGAAATCCTTCTCGGTGCCGCTGGGGCCATCGAGCGCCTTCTGGTCGGCGCGCAATTGAATCAGGTAGCCCGATGCAAAACGCGCGGCAATGCCGAAATGGCGAAGTATCTGCACCAGCAGCCAGCCGGTATCGCGGCAAGAGCCGACGCCGCGCTCCAGCGTTTCGTCCGGTGTCTGCACGCCGCTTTCCATGCGAATCAGATATTTGATGTCGTGTTGCAGCCGGGTATTGAGCGCGACGATGAAATCGATGGTGTGAATCTGCTTCGCGAGCAGGTCGTGCCTGGCCGCCTCGATCCATGCCTCCAGCCGCAGGCTGGGCGGACCGGTTTCGAGGTACGCGGTCAGTTCGCGCCGGTTGTCAGGCGTGTAGTCAAACGGAAACGCCTCGGCGTATTGCTCAATGAAAAAATCGAAGGGATTGATCACCGTCATCTCGGCAACCAGGTCGACAGTGATGCAGAGTTCGCTGGCTTTCTCGGGAAACACCAGCCGCGCCAGCCAGTTACCGTATGGATCCTGCTGCCAGTTGATGAAATGCTTGTCCGGCTTAATGGTGAGCGAATAGCTCTCGATCGGCGTGCGGCAATGCGCCGCCGGCCGCAGGCGCACCTCGTGGGGGGAGAGATTCACCAGGCGGTCGAAGGCGTAGCGGGTCTGGTGATGCAGGGCGACGCGTATGGTCATTTTCTAGATTCGTCATTCCCGCGTAGGCGGAAATCCAAGTTTGTGGTTACGAGGTGAAATCAACACTCACATCCCGCCTTCGCGGGAATGACGGTGACTTGATTGGTCTTTGCGCTACTCCAGCCAGTCCGGATCCGGCAACTCCCCGAACACCCGTCTCAACCCACCACCCCAGCGCTGCCGCAACATCGAGAAATACGGATCGCCCTCGCGGATGCGCTGCTGCACGCCCACCCTGAGCGCGTCCTTGGGGTACCAGAGCATGTCGATCGGCAGGCCGACGGAAATATTCGACTTGATGGTCGAATCGAACGAGATCAGCACGCACTTGGCGGCTTCCTTTTGCGGCGTGCCCGGTGTCAGTACGCGGTCGAGGATAGGCTTGCCGTACTTCGCCTCGCCCAACTGGAAATAGGGGGTCTCGTCGGAGGCTTCGATAAAATTGCCCTGTGAGTAAAGGTGGAAAAGTCGCTCGTGCTCGCCTTTGAGCTGGCCGCCGATCAGGAGGTTCGCGGTCGCCTCAATACCGCTTTGCATCAGCATTTGGCCGTCGCGCTTTTGCATCTCGCGCAGCGCGTCGCCTGCGAGCGTGGCGATATCGAACATCGATTCGGCATTCCAGATGGTCGGCACGCCCTCCGGTGCATGCTTGTGGCGATCGAGCAGATCGGTGACACCCTGCGTCATCGACAGATTGCCGCTCGACAATACGACAATGACACGGTCATCGGGCTTTTCGTAGACGCGCATTTTGCAGAACGTGGCGATATGGTCCACGCCCGCGTTAGTGCGCGAATCCGACGCAAAAATCATCCCTGTATCGAGACGCAGGGCCACGCAGTAAGTCATTTCAATTTCCTCGGGGAGCTACTCTTGTGATTGTCACACTATGGGGTGACTCTTGTCGAAACCACCAGTTCCGGCGCGAAAAATGATTTGTTTATTTCCACACCGAGTTTGTCAGTGGACTCGAGAAAATCTGTCAGGTATTCGTGCAAGCCGGTGCGGAAAATGTCCTCGATGCGCCCGAACTGCAGCGCCGCATAAATCTCCCCCGCCTGGCGCGTGGCTTCCGCCGACGTCCGGTTCTGAACGCTGCAAAGGATGCGGTAGACATCGTTCATGCAAAAGTGCAGCGACCGCGGTATATCCACCCGCAGGATCAGCAGTTCAGCGATGCGCACCGGTGTCACGGTATCGCGATAGACCTTTCGGTACGATTCGTAGGCCGATACCGAACGCAGCACCGCCGACCACTGGTAGTAATCCACCGCGCCGCCCACGTCGTCCACGCTCGGCAACAGCACATGATATTTTACGTCGAGCATGCGCGCGGTGTTGTCGGCGCGCTCCATATAGGTGCCGAGCCGATGAAACTGGAATGCCTCATCGCGCCGGATGGTGCCGAAGGTCACGCCGCGGAACAGGTGGGAACGTTCCTTCACCCATTCAAAAAAAGTGGAAATACCGCGCGCATACAGGCGGTCCTCGTCCATATTCTGCATTTCCAGCCAGGTCGCGTTGAGCACTTCCCACATTTCGCTGGTAATGGTGCCGCGCACCGCGCGCGCGTTTTCCCGTGACTTCCTGGCG